>JAFYJT010000053.1 GCA_017537945.1 Aeriscardovia sp. | reverse complement strand
GCCATAATTTTCAAACTCAATTTGAAATCTATGCTCCGGTTTTTCCCCTTTCCCAAACCTTGAATACTTCATCACATTGTCTTCCAGGTTATTTATTTTTTTAGGGATTGGATTTTGATATTTTTCACTCTCGATCCATGAGATATTCATATTAAATTCCAGAACCGTCACGGCTTCCATAAATGAGCGGTAAAGCGCCTTTTTTAGGGATACGGCTCCCTGAACTCCCACCGTATATTTGGGAAGGTCGGGATTTTTTCCAAAAATTTCACAAACGACGATGTAAATGCCCTTATCGAAGGAGATGTCTAGAAAGTTTATATCGAAATTTTCCAAAAAATCCTCCGTATCATGGAACATGTTTTCCTTGAAAAATTCCTTCAAGTCTAATTCCGCTTCTTTGCCTTTAAAGCCCGCATACCACCATAGGTTGAAAGAATCTATTTGCAGCGCCTCTATGCATGCGCTTTCAAGCGCCTTGGAAAAGGTCTCCCCGCTTGCCGTCCCTGTAGACACAGCGGAAGGCAGGAACTTTTTTTCGTCGGCCTCCAGATCCGGACACACCTGCTGAAGGGGAAGATAAACTTTTTCGGAAGGATCTCTCAAAGAGATCATGGGGACCCATAGGAGCGGGTCGTCTTGGAAAATATAGTTCTTTGCCTTGTCCTTAGGGAAGTAAGAATTTATAAGTTCCAAGGGGCAAACTTTTCCGGGAAAGTCGCTTTTCATCTGCCTGTAGCTTGCCCGTAATGAGATATGGGCCAGGCGCGGCACCTGTGAAACAAAACTAAACCTTTCGGCGCTTTCTCCAAGAAAACTGGCAAACGCCTCGTTAAATTTTGTGCCATACCCGCTCAAGTGGTATGAAAATTTAGTTGAATCTGGAAAAACATATTTTTCAAAATGGGAAAACTGGGATGTCAAATAATGGAAATCCGGAAGCGGGAAAGTTTGATCGCCTTCATAGAACGAGTCGCCATCCCAAATTGAAGTGACGCAAGAACCGAGGCGCTCGCGCCTCAAAAGATTATAGGACTCGCTATTTTCAAAACTAATCACTATGCTCCCCATAAGACTTTAGAATTACACTGGCCCTGATATTTTGTTCTTTAAATTTTAAGTTGTTGATTTTGCAGCAAACTGGACATGACGAGCTTTTCATATTAAGTCCGAAAGAATACTCAAAAGTTGGGGTGTACATATGTATTACGTTCCCCGTAAGTTCACTCATTGCAAACTTGCTCACGTTGCCTGCATCTTGATCTATCAGTGCCAGTAGAAACGCTAAAGATTCATAATCCGTCTCCTTCATTTCCTCATCATAATAGTCTTCTATGCGGCCTGCGAATTTTGACAATATGTGCTGTTCAAGGCACATATAGCAGCCCGTATATTTTGGCCTTATCCCGGTTAAATAAATATTTTCGTTATCCAAAAACCCAACTGCGAACTCTTTATCCAAATCAAATAGCAGCTTGTTAATTGCCCTTAAACTCGTAAAATGTTTAAACTCATCTATAAAGTAGACCCTCCTATGCCCCTCTAGCGCTTTTTGGGTTTTCTCCTGTATGGTTTTTATGGCCTGTGGGGACTTGTCTTCCCTTATGAGCCTTTCCTCCTCCGTGGTTAAAAGTTCTCCCAGTTGGAGGACCGGATATTTGTCTTTAAACCACTCGGGTAAGTCAATTTGCGTAACGATAAGGGGCGCGGAGTTGCTTTTGATTCCTATTAGGTTCAGCTTTAAGAGCTGTAAAAAATCCCGATAAGATTCATCCGATTCAGATACTTCTAGCTGCCGTAAAGCAACCAGCTTGGAAAAATCCTTCAAAAATAATTTTGAGCTTCCCGCCTTATCAATGACGACTTCGTTTATATGTACGAAGCCCTTCCTTAAAACGATTTCGTTTCCACTTTGAAAGACCATTAAATCTCTAGGTTTTACAAAAGTAACGGGCAAGGCTTATTGCCTCCTTCTGCCGCAGATATTTGTGAAAATTATGTGGCTGTTAAGGCCATCTATATTCAGAATATTTTCGGCGTAGTGCTTGTCAAAGCCGCCAATTTGGCAGGCTCCGCATTTCAAGGCTGAGGAACACAGTTCAAAATTATGGGAGATGATTCCTACCTCTATGAGGGTGAGAAGAAGCGACAATTCCCCATACTTTAAATAGTTCTTATTGACGTCATATTCGTAAATAACAAGCAAAGAGAAATTCTTTAAATCAAAGCTTTTATCGTTATTCAAGAATCTGGATACGTCAAAATCCTTCCGAACTGGATAAATGCTGTGGGAGGAAACCTGGTATCGGTAAAGCCCGTTCTCAATAGGGCTCACATTATTGACGTACAGAAATATTTGCAGCGGGTACAATCCTCCCCCGGAAGCATGGTACCTGCAACTGACTTCAATCCCCCCATACTCTTCTTTTCTTTCAGATTGCCCAAAACTGTACTTACAGAGTGTGGAGAAACTATCGAAGTCTAGTGGGATAGGCGCAAATTTGCGTGCACTCTTTCTTGCCTTTAGGCAGTCTCCCAATGGCATTAGAATCTCTCCATCGGATTTTAAATATATTGTCTTATCGCCTTCCACTTCCTCGTATCTTTTGTAGGCGTTAATTTGGGAAGCGATATTTGCCTCATTAAAAGCTGCCAGGCTTCGCATATCTTTAGTGCGTACTGCCCCAAGATTTAGAAGATATGAGAATTGTGCAGTGCGGGCGTTGCCCATGAGGATGGAGTCGAAAAGATCTATATTTTTTAAATTCGCTATATTGCAGGGATCGCATTTCACTTTCAAGTACTGATTGAAAATCTTTTTAATCTCAAACTTCGACAACTTTCCCCTTCCCCCGCAGAGTATGCGCGCTCTTTAAAAATGCGTTTCCCCTTAAGCGTTTATTTGAAAGGGCAAGCAAGACCAACCCTATAACTCCCACTCCAAACCAGATCGCCGAGATCCAAAGGAATTTTCCGCACCAATATTGTTTTCCAACCCAGATATTGTAAAAGTTACTGCCCATGTAACTCACTGGGAAGCACTTGGCCAGATCCCTTATGAATACGGGGAAGCTATTTATCGTGCCAAAACAATTTGAAATAAAATACAAGAAAAACATTATGACTAGCCCAATACTCATGAGGGCCTGAGTGTTCTTAACTATGAGGGAAAGGACCCCGCCCCATACGAGCAGGGTTATTAGGGCGATAAAGATCTGCAATATGAAGGCAAAGAAATAGCCTGCCCCAAAGAATTGAAGCCTAAATACTATGAGGGCAAAAATTATATCAATGCTGGACCCGACCGCCCCAAATATCACATGGCACAGGATATCCATAAATATGATGCTATGGGTCCTTAGCCCAAAATAGTTCATCCTAAGGAGGGTGCCGTTTTCAATCTTTTTCCCAACCCATAGCGGGAAAGTAACGAGCGCTAACGGAATAAATCCCATTGATATAGCGCAAGGAAGATAATAATTTATAAACCGTATCCCATCGTAGGATTTATTTGCATCGGCTCCCACTACAATAAGCATCATCATAAGAGGGAAAAAGAATTGGAAGAAAAGCGCTACTGGCACCCGAAGAATTAGTTTCAGGTCATTCAGAAAATAGTACTTCATGACTCCTCTCGTAGTCATTTAAGGCCAAAGTGTACATGACATATATATCCATCAGCCTGTTTTGTGCAGGGATGTTTTTGCTCGCGCATCCTTTCAAAAAACTCTCTGCCTGTTCTTGATTTTCGGGAAAAATCCCAAAAGTGTCATTATTTACTTCCACTCCGCGGAAAGCTTGCACGTTTAACCTGCCCAGCGCATCTTTTGGAAATTCGATAATCGAGTAGCACCACTTATACTTCTCACGAAGCGTCTCTATATCTCCCCAAAAAACTAAGTGCCCCTTGTGAAGGATTAACAATTTGCTCATCCAGCCCGCAAGTTCTTCAAAATAATGCGTTACGGATAAGACGGTCCTTTGCGCACTTTTCCGTCTGAGAGTGTGTAAGATCTCCTGCCGCTTCTGATAGTCTAAGCCTGTAGTGAGCTCGTCCAAAATTAGCAGCTTTGGGTTTTTTTGCAGGACGAGGAAGAGGGTCATTCTCTGCCTCTCTCCCCCAGACAGTTTGCTAACCTTTTTCTTTAAGAGTGGCCCTAGCTCAAAATCCTTCATTTCATTTTTCAGATCTGTTCCGGACAGCTTTGAATCGCTAATAATTTCTACTAGCTCCCCCACTTTTAGGCGGGCATCGTAAGAGTTGTATTGGAACTGCACCCCAAGATCATTTAGGGTGAAATGCCTTTCAATTTTTCCCTTAAAAGGCATCTCGCCTATTATGCAGTTTATGAGAGTCGATTTGCCAGCGCCGTTCTCGCCTATTATGCCTACCCTGTCACCGGCGAAGATCTCCACTGTTTTGTCTTGCGGGAAGTCAAGTATCTGATTTCCTTCCCTCTCGACCTTAACGCCTTGAAGGGTAAGAAGCGGATTTTGACCCGGCATGCCTATCTTCCTCTGTTGGCGCTAGTCTGCTATTTCACACATAGCCGAGCAGCAGCAACAGCAGCAGCCCGCAAACCATGAACGGGCATTCCCGCTTAAAGTGCTAACTGCTTCGGCCCCCGTGTAGCCGTTAAATTTCCTAGTTGTCAAATTCATTTTTCCCCCTTGTACCAGGGCAACTGCTAAGGGCCCAGGGCAACCTTTAAACAAAGGAAGTTGAGCCTGCCTAAGAGTATACAGGGGGGGGGAGAGATAAGCAATAGATGCAGGTCATAATCCGTACCTACAGCCGGGATTTATAGATTTCCTACACAACCACAGGACTTGAAGGCAGGATGAACATCATAGGCGAAAGGTAAGGACAAGGCCATTTAAAACCCCTCTCAGGGCGGAAGCGATCGTACAATTCAATAAAAAAAATGGGGCTTTAGGCCCCGTTTTTGTTTTTTAGCTTTTAATCAAAAAGCCTCTTCTTGTTCAGCTCTTCAAGGGCGGAATGGAAGTCCGCTATAAAGTCGTCCGCTATCGTCATAGACATAGCCGGCCTGACGACAATCCTCTGCACAATCTCGTTTTCCCTGTCCTTGGGAAGCGGGTAGGCCGGAACCTGCCAACCGTGCATGAGGAGCTGATCCTGCATGTCATAGAGGGACCACTTAGGATGCGCGTCTTCCGCCATCTCCCAAGTGATTATCGGCAGCTTCGAGCCGTCGGTAAGCACGCGGAAGTAGCCGGTGTCGGCTATGGCCTTGGAGAGCTTCTCGGAAACCCTGCGCACGTTGTTCATAACGGCTTTAAAGCCCTGAACTCCGAAGCGGACGAGGTTGTAGTACTGGCCTACGATCTGGGCCCCGGAATGGGAGAAATTGATGGCGATGGAGTCTACGGTCTTTCCAAGGTACGCTACCGCAAAACGCATCTCCTCGGGAAGGTATTCGGGGGTGTTCTTGCGCCAGACGACCCAGCCTACCCCAGGGTAAACCATGCCGTACTTGTGGCCGGAGACATTGATTGAGTAGACGTTCTTAAGCCTGAAGTCCCAGGGCTCGAAGCCGTCCACGAAGGGGGCAAAGAAGCCGCAGTAGGCGGCATCGACGTGGATGTGGACCGGGAGGTCCTTGTGGGTCTCGTTGTAGATGGTCAGCTTTTCGTCGAGGAGCTTTATGTCGTCCACGGCGCCGGTGTAGGTTATGCCCTGGATTCCCACGATGCCGATGGTATTTTCGTCGATCATGCTCATGGCCTTGTCCACGTCCATGCTCATTTCGTCGCCCTTGAGGTCCACTTGGCGCATCTCCACGTTCCAGTAGGTGCAGAACTTCTCCCACACGACTTGGTACCCGGAATCGATTATGAGGTTCGGGCGGTGGGTGTGGAGGTCGTTTACGTCAAGGCCGGCCTTTTCGGCCCTGTGCTTCCAAGTGAAGAGCATGGCAAGGCCGCCGAGCATGCAGCCTTCCGAAGAGCCTACGGTGGAAGTGCCTATGAAGTCCTTCCTGAACTTTTCTTCGGCGGGGATGTTCCACATGTGGCCGATCATGGCCACGCAGTTGTCCTCGATGGCGGCGGTCTTGGGGTATTCGGACTTGTCAATGGCGTTGGTGTTAAGGGCTTCTGTGATGAGCCTCGTGGCCTGGGGCTCCATCTGGGTAGTGCAGAAAGTAGTCAGGTTCTGGTTGGGCTTGGCTTCGTTGAGCCTGTACTGCCTTATAAGCTCCTCTACGATATTGGGGTTTGTGGCTTTGAGGGGTATGAACTCGGTAGGCATATCCATGCCGGCTTCGACGCTGCTCAGCACGTTTTCTTCAGTGGCGTTTATTTCGGAGGCTTCTTTTTCAACAAGGAGTTCTTCGGAGTTTAATTGTTCATTCATATGCATCGGCGGTTGGCCGCCTTCTCCTTTCACGCTTAGGTGTTTGGATACTTCTCCATCGTAGACCTAACACGTCCGCGCAGTGCAACAGAAACGCTGTATGAAAAATTCCAGGAGCGCCGCGCCTCTAATAAAATGAAACCATGATAGATACTTCAAAGGTTTACAACGCGGTCGTCATAGGATCAGGTCCCGCCGGCTACACGGCAGCCATATACCTGGGAAGGGCCGGGTTTAAGCCGCTCGTCCTTACCGGCTCCCTTCTTCCCGGGGGAGAACTTACGGAAACTACCCTGGTGGAAAACTATCCCGGTTTTCCTGAAGGCATCCAAGGCCCGGATCTTATGGAAAACATGAAGACCCAGGCGGAAAAATTCGACGCGCAGTTGGAGAGCGAAGATGCGGAAGGAATAGAAGACGGAGAAGACGGCTGCAAAGTCGTAAAGACCCATTCAGGCAAAATTAAGGCCAAGACCGTAGTGGTAGCCACAGGCAGCGCGCACAGGAAACTCAACATCCCCGGCGAAAAGGAGTACGCCGGCTTGGGCGTGTCTTACTGCGCCACCTGAGACGGATTCTTTTTCAGAAACAAGAAAATAGCCGTAATAGGGGGAGGGGACAGCGCTTTGACCGACGCCCTCTTTTTGACGCGCTTTTCGGACTCGATATTCCTCATCCACAGGAGGGACGCTTTTCGTTCCGTAGGCGTGCTGCCGCAAAGGGTTGGGGAAAATTCCAATATAAAAATCGAGTACAACTCTATCCCCGTAGAAGTAGTAGGGGACGGGGAAAAAGTTACGGGTATAAAGCTAAAGGACAGGGAGAGCGGAAAAGAGCGGGAGCTTGAGGTAGACGCGATCTTCGTAGACATAGGCTCGGTCCCCCAAACAGGATTCCTGGGAAACTACCTCGAATTGGATCCTTCCGGCTACATCCTCACCAAAGACGCTTCCACCCTTACCTCCCGCCCTGGCGTTTTTGCCGCAGGCGACTGCGCGGATCCGGTCTACAGGCAGGCCGTGACGGCGGCAGGGAGCGGATGCAAAGCCGCCATAGACGCCCAAAGGTACCTTCTAAACTGAATTGCTCTCCCGGTAAACTTTGAAAGAATCCCGCGGATTCAAGAGGGCGGTGCGGGCAGGTATCGCTTTCATCCCGAGCTCCTTGAAGGCCAAAAGGCGCCTGTAACCGGCCGCGAGTTCAAAAGTGCCCTCGCGTCTGCTCAGAAGGACGGGGTATAAGAGCCCAACGCTTGCAATCGATTTTTTCAGGGCTTCGATCTCTTTTCCCCTGGAAAGATCGATGAACTCCGGGATTTGTATTTTGCCTACGCTTATTAAAGCCGCCTTCCAGGAAATAAAGGACGGGGAAAAGATTTCATCCACCCCCCGTTTGGGCAGGGAAGGCGAGCTCCTGCGCCTGGACACCCTCCCCAGGCTTACGGCTTTTTCTTCGTAAGCTTCCCCGGGCATATTGGGGAAAAGGGCTTTTAGCCCGCGCCCCATCCGTTCTTCCATCTACATCCTCTCCGCTATCTCCAGGCAGGCCTGCCGGTAGGCCACTGCGGCCGGCGAAGCCGGATCGAAGGAAGTGAGGCTTTCCCCGGCCGCGGCAGCCTCCGCCACCCTTACCAGCCTTGGGATTGAAGAAGAAAGAACCATGGAAGGGTAGGCTTCCTTTACTGCCTGGCAAATCTTTCGGCTGAGGAGGGTGCGCTTGTCCACCATATTCAAAATCATCATCACGCCCTTTAGGCCAGGATTAAAGTTAAGCCTGACCAGGTCTATAGTCTTCAAAAGCTGGCTGAGGCCTTCAAGCGCGTAGTACTCCACCTGGACGGGTATCAGGACTTCCTGGCTGGAAGTGAGGGCGTTTAATACCAGGAGCCCCAAAGAGGGGGCGCAGTCTATAAAAACGTACTCGTACTTTTTCCCGCTTCTTTCAAGATAGGAAAAAAGGCGCTTTTTAAGGATCGCCTCCCTTTTGGCCTCTCCTGCCATCTCCAGCTCTATTGCAGACAGGTCGATGCTTGAAGGGACTACGTCAAGGCTCGGAAAAAGTGGGCTCTTCCTTACGGCCTCCTCCATTTCCAGCTGCCCCGTCATAACTTCGTATATCCCCCTCCCCCTCTGGCGCGCCCCAAGCGAGCTTGAAGTGTTGGCCTGGGGATCTAGGTCTATAACGAGCACCGGCACGCCCTCGGCCGCAAAGGAAGTCGCCACGTTCACGGTAGTGGTGGTCTTCCCCACCCCCCCCTTTTGGTTCGTCACAGACACCACCCGGGTGGAATCGGAACGCTTCATCCTCCTGGAATTTACAGACTTGGCCAAAAGCGTATCGTGCAAAAGGTCGGAGCCTATGGAGGAATCCGGGCCTATGATCCTGGAAAGGATATCGTCCGCATTTTCAAAACCGCCCCTGAGCTCCTGGGCCGAAGGGATGCGTTTTTCCCATTGGGAGTCTCCCATTAGCGCCTCCAAACCGAAAAAGACACTACGTTCGTTTCCTGCCCGTCGGCCTGGCGCGCGCGCGAAAGCCGGGTTCCGGGCACTTTTTTCATTTCTTCTGCCGCATTTTTGCCTTTCAGGGCAAAAATTTGGCCTCCGTCCCTAACGAGCGGGGAAAGTAGGGAAGAGAGGAGGGGCAAAGGGGCAAGCGCCCTGCACACCGCAGCGTCGAATTTTTCCCCCTTCCATTGCTCGGCCTTCAGTTTGAAAATTTCAATGTTTTCAAGATCCAGCTCTTTTTTCATCCTGTCAAGCCAATTTTTCCTTAGCGCCCTAGGCTCTAAAAGGGTAAAGCTGACGGAAGGCAGAAGTATGGCCAAAACTACGCCGGGAAGGCCCGCCCCGCTTCCTACGTCCACCACTTTTCTGGCGCCCGCTTCCTCAATGAAGGGGGCAAGGACCGCGCAGTTTTCTATATGCCTTTCCCATACCCTCTCCGCCTCCTTGGGGCCTATAAGCCCCAGGGAGGGCCCTTGGGAAGAAAGGAGGGAGGAAAAGGCCCTCATTTTTTCGCTTTCGGCTCCCACCGCCTGCCCCTTTCGCGAAGCCTTCCTATTTCCCCTTCTTTTTAGGCTTCTTCTTTACCGGCTGCACCCTTTGATAGCCTTGGACCGATTTCTGTTCCTGCTCTGCGATAACCCTGGCTTCTTCTTCCTCTTCCAGCGTAGGAAGGCCCTTTTTGGCCCTCCTGGCTATCTCCTTCTTCAGGTTCCTCGCCTTCTTCCTCTCCCCTGCGCGCGATCCCGGGACGGGGAACGTGTTTACCTGCCAAAGGGTCTGGAGCAGGGACCAAATGTTGGTGGTAAGCCAGTAAATCAGCACGCCGAAAGGCGCTATGGCCGCCGACCAGATGTAGAGGAGGGGCATTCCTATCGCCATGCCCCACTGGGCCTTCCTGCCCTTGCCCTTGAGCTGGTCTATGGGGGTGTTGTAGTGCATGGTGTAGAAAGTCATGTAGAACATAGACACGCACATGAAGGCGGTAATGATCCCTATGGTCCACTTCCCCCCTCCGCTTGCAGATCCGAAGACGGCGGAGAGCTTTACGTTGATAAACACCGTGTTCTCTATATGGGAGGCCACCTGCCTGCTAAAGGCCCCCAGGGGCTTGGCCGTCCCCTTCGAAATGGCGGAAAGGTTGAAAAGGGAGTCGTAGAGGGCTATGAACACCGGCCCCTGCACAAGCATGGGCAGGCAGCTTGTAAGCGGGTTGCTCCCGGCGTCTTTGTAAAGCTGCATTGTTTCCCGCTGCCGGGCCTCTTGGCTGGCCGGATCTTTTTTGCCCTTGTATTTGGCGTTTATTTTTGCCAGCTCCGGCTGCATAGCCTGCATTTTGGCCATCGAGTTTATCTGCTTGGTGTAGAGGGGGAAAATGCAGGCCCTGACGACCATGGTCATAAATATTATGCTCAGGCACCATGCAAACCCGCTTCCCCCTGCCATGCCGCACCTTACCAGCACCCAGTGGCAGGCCCACATAATCCAGGAGATTATCCATTCGAGCGGGTAGAAGATCGTGCTGATTAGGTGTATGAAGCCGCCCATTAGGACCTGCTCCTCTCGCTTTTTCGCATCTGGTTTTCCATGGTTACTATGGGTTGGAGAGTAGGCTCCTCATGGGCTTTGGACCAGGAGAAACGGTAAAAAAGTGAAAATCTGCGGGGCACGTCGTCGATCCCCCCCAGGCTCCAGGGATTGCATCGCAAGACTCTAAAGAGGGCGAGAAGCAGGCCCCTGGCCGCCCCAAACCTTTTTACGGCTATGATCGCGTACATAGAACAACTCGGATAGTATTTGCACTTAGGGCCGGAAAGCGGGGAAATAAAGCGCCTGTAGAACCTTATGGCCGCGCACAGCCCCTTGGAGGCCGCGGAATCTTTCATGCCTCGGATGCAATCTTTAAAAACGCGTCCTCCACTTCGCCGCGCAAGTCCCAGAATGAGGCGCCAGCCGCCGAGGGGCGCGCCCTGAGCACCACCCTGCTGCCGGGCGGAAGGTTGGAGGAGAGCTCCCTGCAGCAGGCCCTGAGGCGCCTTTTGACCTTGTTCCTTTCCACAGCGCCCCCTACGGCTTTAGAGACGGAGAACCCGAAGGCCACCCCCGGCCCCCCCGAGGGGAGGTAGTGGAACACCAGGTGGGCAGAAGAAGTCCTGCCCGCCCGGCAGACCTCTGAAAATTCGGAATGCTTCCGTATGCGGCCAGGGGCTGGATTCATGCGCTGAGGACTTTGCGCCCCTTAGCCCTGCGGCGGTTGATAAGCTCCCTTCCCGAGCGGGTGGCCATGCGGTGCCTGAAGCCGTGCTTCATGCTCCTGCGGTGGTTGTTGGGTTGAAAAGTCCTTTTCATCTAAGCTCTCTCTCTAGGCTCGTTAGTCTGTTTTATATAATAAACATACCCATGTTACAAGCACAACAAGAAATCCAATCCATCCGGTTTTTGGCAGAGCGGCCGAGCGCGTGAGATAAGGCTGGAAATGGAAGAATCCCGTCAGCAGGCAGAGCAGGTCTGGGAAAAAGCCAGGTCGGCATTGTTGAGATCCGAAAAGCACAAAGTCTACCGGGACTACATTTCCAGCCTGAAGGCGGACGTGCTTTTGGAAAAAAGGCTGATTTTGGATGCGCCTACCGAGCTTGTGCGCTCGAAAATAGAGCATGACCTGGATTTGGAGATAAGGGAAGCGCTGCGCGAGGCCTCGGGGGAGGAGCTGGACTACCTGCTGTCGGTCTCGAGGAAGGGGAGGGAGAGTCCGGATCCCGGGATCCGGGACCAGCTCACCCACCTCGATCCCCAGGCCCGTTTCGACAACTTCGTCTCCGGCACCGCGACGGCCTTCGCGCATGCCGCGGCAGTCTCGGTGTCTGAAAGCCCGGGGGAAGGGTACAACCCGCTGTTTATTTACGGAAATTCCGGCTTGGGGAAAACGCACCTGCTCAACGCGATAGGCAACGAAGTCGTTTCCTCCCAGCCCGGCAAAAGGGTCTTCTACGTCACCAGCGAAGAATTTACAAACGAATTCATAGAGTCCGTGAAGGAAAACCGGGGCATGGACTTCAACAGGAAATACCGGTCTTTCGACGTACTGCTTATAGACGACATCCAATTCCTGGGGACGGGGAACAGGGTTGAAACGCAGGAATCCTTCTTCAACACTTTCAACGCCCTCTACGGGGAAAGAAAGCAGGTGGTCGTCACTTCCGACGTGGCCCCGCGGCAGTTAAACGGCATGAAAGAACGCATGATAACCCGTTTTGAGCAAGGGCTCACAGTCGACGTCCAGCCGCCTGAAAAAGAAACGAGGGTGGCGATTTTAAGGATGAAGGCCGCCAGGAGCAGGCTGAAAATTTCCGTTCCGGATCCGGTCATAGACTTTATAGCCGATCAAGTCACGGACAACATCCGCGAGCTTGAGGGGGCGCTCCTTCGGGTGATAGCGCTTACCAACCTGAACAAGCAGGCCGCCACCGTCCCCCTGGCCGCGCAGGCCCTGCAGGACTACTTCACAAAAAAGTCGCCGATGTCGCTCGAGCAAATCATCACTGCCGTGGCTGCCTACTTTTCCATCCCTTACGCCGATTTCCTTTCCTCCAAGAGGGTGAAAAGCGTGGCTTCCGCAAGGCAGATAGCCATGTACATCTGCAGGGAAATGACCGGCCTCCCCCTGGCGAATATAGGGAAGGCCTTCGGGGGGAGGGACCACACCACCGTTATCCACGCCTACCAAAAGATAAGCGAGGAGATGACCGAAAAAAGGGACGTCTACGATCAAGTGACTGAAATCACTTCGCGCCTCCGCAAACCAAATTTGGGTTAAAAGTCCATCTTTCCAAAGGCACTTGTCCACAGCGTTGCGGGCCTATATTCAAGCAGGTTTTTCACTGTGGATAAGTGCCATTTTTCGGTGGATAACTTGTGGATAACTTGTGGATAAGTGGGGGGCAAGTTATCCACAATTGGATTCTTTGTGGATAAGTGGCCGTTTTTGAAAAAGTTATCCACAAGTTATCCACAAGTTATCCACAATAAAATCCTTCGCCGAGCCTTAGGGAGAGTAAGGGCGAAGCATAGTTATCCACTTATCCACCGCCCCTACTACTACTACATATATATACCTAATACTGTTTCTCTTAATAAATGTGGTAGTAGGGATTTGACGTTTTATAGCCCAGAGAGAAAAAATAACGGGGCTTTGAAGAAGGCAAAACGGTTTGCCAATGCCGTAAAAACGCGGGAGCCCGTAAAATACGTTCCTGCGGCGAAAAGGGCGTAGGGAAAACCTAAGCCAGGAAGGGCCCGGGTAAAATGCGTTTGGGGCTTTAAGGCGCATCCGCAAGGAAAAGCGCCTTACTTTCGGCCCTTGAGGAAGAAGAAGTAGAATTTCAATCCAGGCTCAATCGTCGAGGCCGAAAGACGCCGGAGAGAGGAAGAACAATGCAGTTGTCTGTAGAGACCGCCGACCTGAAGGACGCGATCGCGTGGGCGAAGGACGCCCTGGCCCAGACCCAGAAGGAAATCGCAAAGATAAAGCTTGAAGGCAGGAGGGGCGAACTCAAAGTAAAGGCCGTAGGAAGGGAGCAGTCCGCCTCCTACGCGGTGCCGGCGCGAGTCGAAAAAGAGGGGACGGCCGTGGTGTGGGCCGATCTGGCCTCCAGAGGAATCCAGTCCCTCTCTTCGGACTACAGCTCCCTGGAGACGGAAGGGAACGAAGTGAAGATCCGCTCAAGGGGGTTCAACCTGGCGCTCACCCAAATCGAAGACGACATGGAATTTCCCAACCTTCCCCCCGTCCAGGGCGCCATCCTCCCCTCAAATTTCACTTTAGCGGTGCAAAGATCCGCTTTTGCGGCTTCCCGCCAAGGCGACGATCCGGAAGGGTTCAAATCCGTAAGGATGGAATTTAGGGGCTCTGAAATAGTCTTTACCGCCACCAACCGCTACCGCCTTGCCAGATGCGTCGTAGATTGGCAGGCGGCTGAAAAAGAATGCGCCGGGACGGCCCTGGTGAACGCTTCCGCGTTGAAGTCCATAGCCAATTCCTTCAAGGGGGGCTCCGAAGAGCACCCCATACAAATAGCCTTTTCCCCCGAAGATCCGAGCATTATAGCCTTTGAAAGCGCAGGGAGGCTCAGAACCGTGCAGCTTGCCGATCCCGCGCTCCTCCCTGCGACGGAAAGGCTGTTTAAAGACGATTACGAAGTCAACATAATCCTGGGGAAGGAGGAATTCCTCTCCACTTTCAGGCGCGTGGCCTCCATAGTCGATCCTAAGGAAGATTCCGTCCACGTCGACGTCTCTCCGGCCAAGGCCGTTATAAGCGCCAAAAACGACAAGGCCCAGGCCAAAGAGACCATAGACGCCGTCCTTATAGGGCATGCGGAAGAAATGGACTTCAACCCCTCCTACATCCTGGAGGGGCTGTCGCTCATAACCCTGTCCCACATACGCATGAGGATGGATACGGAGCTAAAGATAGTCGAATTCGACGGGCAAAGCGGCCGGGACGGCGAACCCGATCCGCTCTACCGCTACCTGCTCACCCCCAACCAGTAATGGAGATAGAGAGGCTGGCCCTGAGGAACTACAGGAGCTGGAAGGGCCTCCTCTTGGAGCCGTCCCCCGGAATAAACGTGATATACGGTCCGAACGGGAGCGGGAAAACGAACATAGCGGAGGCCATTTGCCTCCTTTCTACAGGCGCAAGCAGGCGCGGGAGGCTCTCGCTCCAGGTGCTCCACGGCGCCCAGGAAGCGGACGTAAAAGCCAGGATCGCTTCAAAAACCGGAGGAAAGCGCCTATTGGAAGCCGCAATAAAGGCTTCCCGCCTGTATGTTCGGGAGGAAGGGGGGAAGTGGGGGGGCTTTTCGGCTTCCAGGCCTTTGCCCTCCGTCTCCTTCGACCCTTCCGATCTTTTGCTTTGCTCATCGGCCGAGAGGCGCCGGGCGCTCTTGGATGAAGCCTGTTTCCAGCTTTCAGGCTCCTACAGGAGCGAAAGGCGCGCATTTTTGAAGGTTTTATCCCAAAAATCCAGCCTGCTTAAGAAAATCAGGGAGGAGGGGGAGCCGAAAAACAAGCAGCTTTTTTCAGCCCTCTCCGCCTTTAATTCGCAGTTCGCCTCCCTTTCTTTTTCGCTTACCCAAGCCCGGGCGGAGGCCGCAAAAGAAATCGCCTCCTCCTTCTCCCTCTACTACCTGCGTTTTTCAGGCTTAGAGGCAGAGATGTCTTACGCCCCCTCCCTTCCGGAGGCGTTGGAAGGAGGGGGGCTGGAAAAAGTCCAAAGGCACATCGACGAAAGGGCGGAGGCCGAAGTGGCTTCCGGCTTCCCGCTTTTGGGGCCCCAAAGGGACGACTTTTCCCTCTCCCTAGAGGGGTTCACGCTTTCCGAGGTGGCGAGCGGAGGGCAGTCCTGGCTGGCTTCCCTGTCGCTGCGCATGGCCCAGTTCGCCATGCTCAAGCCCCTCGGGCCCGTACTGATTTTGGACGACGTTTTTGCTCAGCTGGATCCGGGAAAAAGGGGCGCCATCCTTTCTTCCCTCCCCCCCGGGACGCAGGTTTTTATAACGGCCACCAGCAAGGGGGACGTGCCAGTCGAAGAGGGGTGGAATGGAATACCGGTCGAATCCCTCGGATGAAAAACCCTTCTGCCTGCGGCCGGGGCGGGGCGAAGAGATCCTTTCGTTTGTCGGCGCGCCCTACCTCCCGCTCCCCCTTCCCGGCTCCCTGGAGGGCAGGGAGGAAAAGGCCGAAAAGGCCCGCGAAAGCTTCGGGCGCCCTGGAAGGGAGGCCGAGGGCGCTTGGAGCCTGCTGGAGGCAAGCCTCGGGCTCAGCCTCGAAGTGGCCCGGTTCTTTTCCGTGTGGGAAAGCCTCCTTCCCGATTTAAGCGGCGCCTACCGCTTTTTGAGGCTTGAAAACGGAGAAGTCCTCCTTGAGGCGCTGGAGAGGGGGCGGATAAAGAGGAAAAAATTCGACGAAGCGGAGATTGAAAAAGCTTTGAACGATTT
>JAFYJT010000052.1 GCA_017537945.1 Aeriscardovia sp. | reverse complement strand
CAACCTGCTACTTGAGCGGAGGCGTCCTCCGCAAGTGACTTATAAGATGATAAGCAAGCGGGCAAAGGGGGGGCAACTATCGGCGTGTTGGGGGATTTTAGTGTTTGCGCCTGTTGTGGGCGTGGTACATCCTTATCCAATGCCTCCACTTTTTAAGGATGGTGGAAACTATCAGGAACAGGAGCAGCCCTATCACGGCGCTCCAGACGATTATCATCAGCCCGTCGGTCAAGTTCGTATGGGCCAAGTCGCCCAAGGGGACCCTCTCCCCTGTTACAAGGAGCCTATGGGTGTTGATGCCGTAAGGATAGCAGGTAAGAAGGGTTACCAGGTCTTCGCCCGGCACGATTTTTATCGCGTTTACGTCGGTAGGGAGGATGATTTTTATATTTACGACTTTGTAGGCCAAAGTGCGGCCGAGAACATTTATATAAAAGAGGTTTCCCACTTTCATCTGCATCAGCCTGGTAAAAAGCATGGCGTACACCACCCCGGTGTGGCCGCAGATTACCGAGCGAGTGGAGGGGCCCCCCACGGGGAAGGAAGTGCCGTAGAGCTGCCCGGCCCCCTGCGAAAGGGACCCTTCGGCCGTCCCGTGGTAGATAGGCAGGTTGATTCCGTATTCGGGCACGGAAACATATCCTTCTATTTCGTCATTTTGCCCGTTAAGTATGCTTAAGTAATTCAAGTAGGCTGGGGACTTGGTCACCCCATCGGTGGGGCCGCTCGTCATAAAGTCCGAGGCTCCCTGCCCTATAAGGTACTGGCCGCTTTTAGCCAGAGCGGCGTTGTACGCCTTGGCTGCGGCAATTTCCTTTTCTGCCTTGATTTTAGGAAGTTCCGCATCCTCCTTTTGAAGCTCGCGTATGACCTCCTCATGGTCGATGTAGTTTTTAATAGTGAGAGTAAGGGGATAGGCGATTATTGCGATCCCTGCCAGCATAAGGAGGAGGGAAAGGATTAAAAATACGGCCCCGTGTTTTGAACGACCTTTTGAAGAACTGTTAGCAGATTTTCTCCGCCTTCCCATTTACGCTCCCCACATCAAGACGCTGCCAAATACGAGATATTACCAAACAAGTGGAAAAGGAAGGTGAAAACCCCTAAAAGCGGGCGCAAAAAAACCGCCCCCGCAGGGGCGGCGAAAAAAGGGAGCCTACTTGCTTATTATGGTCCCCACTCCCGGAACTCCTGCCACAAGATCGGCCGTCCTCTCCAGGGAGGCGATTATCGCATGGCATTGAGGCTTGGCATTAACGAACTTAATGGCGGCCTGGACCTTGGGAAGCATGCTGCCTGCGGCAAACTGCCCTTCGGCAATGTACTTTTCCAGCTCTTCTACCGTCACAGTCGTAAGCGCCTTTTGATCGGGCTTGTTGAAGTTTATGCAGACATTGTCGACGGCGGTCAAAATTATAAGCTCGTCCGCGTCAACATCCTGAGCCATCTGTGCGGCGCCGAAGTCCTTGTCGATTACGCCTTCGACCCCGATGTATCCCCCCTTGCCATCGCTTACTACGGGGACGCCCCCGCCGCCGGAAGCGACCGGAATCATCCCTTTTTCAATCATGGCTTTGACTACTCCGGCCTGCAGCATTTTCATAGGCTTAGGGCTGGGCACGACCCTCCTGTAGCCCCTTCCTGCGTCTTCTACGTATACGAAGTCGGGGTGCTCCTTCTTCAGCTCCTCGCACTCTTCCTTTGAGTAGAAGGGGCCGATGGGCTTCGTAGGCTTCGAGAAAGCCGGATCGTCTTTGGAGACCACGCTCTGGGATATGATCGCCCCCACGGTCTTGCTTATTCCGTTTTCGGCAAGCACCGATTCCAAAGCGAGCTCCATCCAGTAGCCTATCTCGCCTTCGCTCATTGCCCCCACGGTATCGAGGGGCATCGGGGGGTTCTTCTTGGTCGAACCTGCCGCCTCCTGGAGGAGGAGGTTTCCCACTTGGGGCCCGTTTCCGTGGGTGATGACCAATTCGTCTTCATTCTTGACGAACTCCACCAGAGACTGCATCGCCTTCTTTATGGACTCTTCCTGGCTTTCGGCAGTTCCGGTGGCCGTCTCTATCGCATTGCCCCCGAGGGCCACAACTATACGCTTGCCCATTTATTCTTTGCACCCGTTCACAGCGTAGGCGGGAATGTAAAGCGGCGCCAAAGTTACGGCCATCATGGACTTGATGGAGTGCATGCGGTTCTCGGCCTCTATGAACTGCCAAGCGTACTTGGAACGGAAGACTTCGTCGGTGACTTCCATATTCTTGAGGCCGTACTTTTCGTAGATTTCTTCACCGTAGGTGGTATTGGTGTCATGGAAGGCGGGGAGGCAGTGCATAAAGATGAGTTCGTCGTCAGGGGTGCCGGTCTCCTTCATGAGCTTCATATTCACTTCATAAGGCTTGAGGAGCTTTACCCTTTCCTCCCAGTCGTTTTCTCCCATGGAGACCCACACGTCGGTGTAGATGATGTTGGCCCCCTTGACGCCTTCGGCGATGTTGTCGGTTATGACGGGCTTGGCGCCGGTTTCTTTGGCGAAGGATTCCGCTATGTCGACGATCTTCTGATCGGTGTGAAGCGCGGCCGGGGTGACGATGTGCACGTTTACGCCGAGCATGGTTCCGGCCACAAGAAGCGAGTTGGCCATGTTGTTCCTGCCGTCGCCCACGAAGGCGAGGGTGAGGCCCTTAATGTGTCCGAACTTCTCCTTTATGGTCATAAAGTCGGCGAGCATTTGGGTAGGATGCCATTCGTCGGTCAGGCCGTTCCAGACAGGGACGCCCGAGAACTTGGCCAGCCCCTCTACGGTGGACTGCTTGTAGCCCCTGAACTCGATGGCGTCGAACATGGACCCCAGGACTCTGGCGGTGTCCTCTACGGAATCCTTCTTGCCGAACTGGGTGCCGGTAGAGTCCATGTACTCGGGGAAGGCCCCCAGGTCGTGGGAGGCCACTACGAAGGCGGAGCGCGTCCTGGTGGAGGTCTTTTCAAACAGCAGGGCGATGTTCTTGCCTTCAAGGTAGTGGTGGGGGATGTTCTGCTTCTTGAGTTCCTTGAAGTGGAGCGCCAAATCAATCATGTAGCGCAGCTCGTTAGGGGTGAAATCTTTGCAGGCCAGAACGCTGCGGCCGTAAAATACGTTTTCGAATTTCGTCACGGTTTCTCCTCTCTTCCTATTCTTCCTTCAAATCTTCGCGCACAATCGGCATGGACATGCAGCGGGGGCCGCCGCGGCCGCGGGCCAGCTCGCTGGAAGTGGTCTCATGCACCTTGATGCCATGCTTGCGCAGCACCTCGTTGGAGATGTAGTTGCGATCGTAAGTCACGACTTCGCCCGGGGCTATGGCCAAAGTGTTCGAACCGTCGTTCCACTGCTCGCGGGCGGCCACGATCGGATCCCCGTTGCCGGTAAACATTATGTCGATTTCGCTCTTGCCGAGGATTTCGCAAAGGGTCTTTTCAAGCTTGCTCCTGGGATCAATCTTGATTTCCCCGTCTTTGCCGGGGCGCAGGATATAGAGCTCGGACTCTCCCCTCTTGTCGAGGATTTCGGCATCCATGGTGAACTGATCGTAATTGACCATGGTGAAGACGGTATCGAGGTGCATCATGGCGTGGCTGTGGGGGATCTTGACCGCAAGGACGGTGTCGAACGCCGATTCCTTGAACAGCGTGGAAGCCAAATCCTGGATTGCGTCGGCGCTGGTGCGCTGCGAAATACCTATGGCCATGACGTGGCTGCTGAGAACCTGCTCGTCCCCGCCTTCCATGCGGGTCTTGCAGTACCTGTCCCTCCACACGTGGATCCCCTTGTTGGCAAAATCGGGGTGGTGGGCGATGATGTACTCCATGTACATGCTCTCCCTGCGGCGTATGGCGTAAGTCATGCGGTTGATGGTAAGGCCGTCCCCTATGGACGCCGCAGGATCCCTGGTGAAGTACAGGTTGGGCATAGGATCGGTCAGGAACGGGTAATCCTGGTCTTCGGCCATTTCGGAAAGGGTGTGGGGCTTGAAGTCTATATCTTCCTTCCTTATGCCTGCCATGGTCTTTTCCACCATGTCTTTGGTCGGCATGGACAGGAGGTACTCTTTCAAAGCCGCGTATACGGTTCCCGACTTGTACCCGCTTTCCTGGAGCATCTGCTCTATGAAGCTTTCCTTTACGCTGTCGTCGGCAAGGGCCTCGGCGGTGAGATCTTCAAGGTAAAGCACCTTGCTGCCCGCGTCCCTGAGGATGTTGGCAAAATGATCGTGCTCCTGCTGGGCTATGGGCAGATAAGGGATATCGTCGAACAAAAGTCTGGGCATTATTTCGGGGGTGATGTTCTCCACCTCGTGTCCGGGGCGGTGGAGGATCACGCTCTTTAACTTGCCTATCTCTGAATTGACATGAATCGGACTCGTCATTCGAGCCACCTTTCACATAAATCACAACTTTCGGCCTGCGGCGCCCCGCCTTTTTCGGACCGGCGCAACGCGGCCGATGCGCTATTCAAAGCTGTTTCAAGTAGACTTGTCTACCGTCGAAATTTTACTCCCTTTCAATTCAAAATACAGGATCGCGGTCAGGAGAAAGGGGATCTACGACGGGGATTGCCACTATCCCGTAAATCGCCACGCACACCGCCGCAAGCCCCGAGACGGCATAGGCAGAATCAAGGTAGAGGGGGTTTTGGACGGCGGCGGAAAACAGGATCGCGCTTAAAAGCAGCCCGCAAAGCCCCGCGAGGGCCGGAAAGTAGGCCGCAAAATACGCCAGTTCCGAGACCCCCTTCCAGGATCCTACGACCCTGTGGGCCTTGCCGGAGATCGAGATGCATACCAGCCCCAGGCCTATCATCCCGAAGCCCGGGGTAGTGAAGGGCCGGGGCCGGAGGCAGAGCACGCACACCCCCCAGATGATGTTTATAAGCCCGTTGATGACTACATAGACCGAGAAGCGCCACTTAAACTTTTTAAGGAAGGTGTTGTTCATCTGGCGCGCCAGGATGTAGACGATGAAGGTAAGAGAAAGGCAGACGAAGGACTGGGCCATGAGCGCGTGTCCGCCAAGCTTTTCGGGAAGGCGGGGGAGGGCTATCGAATAGATGCCGTATACGAAGCCGCACAGGGCCACGCTCGCGGGGATGGAGGCCAAAAGGAAGACTTCCCGCCTCGTGTAAGAGCTGATATCGCGATCGGAAGAGTTGGCCTTGTGGAGGCTGTTGGCGGCTATATGGAGGAAATGGCGCGAAGTCAGGGCGATGGTCGAAACGCACAAGGCTATCATGCCTGCGCCCAGGACCATGTGGCCCGAAACTATATCCGCCGCGCTGCGGCCTGTGGACAAAATCACAATGGCCCATATGCAGACGCCTAGGGCGAAAGAATAGCCCGCCACGGGAAAGTACCACACC
The DNA here is from genome assembly GCA_017537945.1 of Aeriscardovia sp. Lineage (GTDB taxonomy): Bacteria > Actinomycetota > Actinomycetes > Actinomycetales > Bifidobacteriaceae > RGIG1476. The sequence goes on along the minus strand of JAFYJT010000052.1, from coordinate 4,173 downwards.
CGGGCAAAGCCTTCTATCTGCCTCATGGAGGTGGCTATTACGCAAAAAAGGGCGAACGTGATGGATCCTAGGGAAATCAAAAACCTCCCGGCGACCAGGTTTTTATCGGCGCACAGGATGTAGGAGCCGAACCCAAGCTCGTAACTGGTCATAAGTAGGGATATAAGCCTCAAGACAAAGCTGTACCCTTTATGTCGATATCCCCGGAGCATGATCCTCGAAAATTTTTAAGAAAACGTTACCAATAAAAATTGTAGTTCAATTTTGGGCTTAGGCCTTTTGAAATCCGGCAAAGGGCCCGTTTCAAGCCTGAGGGGACCTGCGCTTCCTCCTGATTTTGGCCGCGGGGTACCCTCCGATGGGCACGGTGGGGGCCGGATGCCAGAGCTTCTTGTAGAACCACCACTTGGCCAGCTCGCAAAGGAGGATGTAGGCCGCCATTTCCGCCACAAGCCAGGGGAAATAGATTGCCGGAAGGGGCACGAGGCCGAACCACCCGTCGCACACGGGTATGTAGGGGATCGCTATGGCGAGGGCTATAGCGCCCAATGTGCACCAGGTCAGGAGGCGCGAGGGGCGGCTCTTCCAGAACGGGAGGCGACGCGTCCTGATTATAAAGACTATCAGGGTCTGGGAGCAGAAGGATTCTATAAACCAGCCCGAGTGGAATTCAGGCACGTTGTTCGTCCATGCGTGGAAGAAAAAGATCATCAAAGCGAAAGTGGTGTAATCGAAAATGCTGGAAATGGGCCCGAAAAGCACCATGAACCTGTAGATGAACTTTATGTCCCAGTGGGTGGGCTTCGCTTCCTGGTCCTTGTCTATCCGATCCCCGGGAATGACCATCTGCGCTACGTCGTAGATGAGGTTTTGAAGGAGCACTTGGGCGCCCGTCATAGGAAGGAAAGGCAGGATGAAGGATCCTCCCACCGTCGAGAACATCCCTCCGAAGTTGGAGGACGTGCACATGTTCACGTACTTTATAGTGTTTGTAAAGATCCTCCTCCCCGTCTTCACCCCGTCCGCCATGACGTTTAGATCCTTGTCAAGGAGGATAATCCCCGCCGCGTCTTTGGCCACGTCCACGGCCGTGTCCACGGATATCCCCACGTCCGCCTTATGCAGCGCCAGGGCGTCGTTTACCCCGTCGCCTAGGAAAGCCACGGTGCGCCCGTGCTGGCGCAGGATTGAAACCACCCTCTGCTTCTGCTCCGGCGTCACCCTGGCAAAGACGGCGGTCGTAGACATTGCCGTCCAAATCTCTTCGTCGCTCATAGCCTCGAAGTCTTCGTTGGTGAGGGCCGGCCCTGAGGGGAGGCCTATTTTTTCGCATACCGTCTGAGCCACTAGGGCGTTGTCCCCGGTCGCGATCTTGACTTCGATTCCCAAGGCCCTCAGGTTCTTTATGGACTCCGAGACATCGGGCTTGGGCTGATCGAGGAAGGTAAGGTAGCCCACCAGGGTCATCTCCTCTTCGTCCTCCCTCTCTATCTCCCTCTCCTCTTCTTCCCCTTCCTCCCAGTCGACTTTCTTTTCCGCCACGGCTATTACGTAAAGGCCCTTTTTGAAAAGGGAGGTCAAAAACTCCTCGGCCCCCTCGGGGACGCTTTTGCAAAGGTCCAGCACTTTTTCGGGCGCGCCCTTTACAAAAAGCCAAGAACCCGGATGGGAGCTGTCAACATCCTTGGCCACTGCGGCTTCCACTTGGGTTATGTGGTTGAAAGCGGCAAAGGATTCTACTTTTTCCCCTATGTCTTTCGCCTTTTCCCCAAATTCTTCCGCCATGGCCTCGCCTAGGGCTATATCAAGGTCGTTTCCCCCCGTCACGTTTCCTTCGTTGTCGACTTCGAAGTCGGAGCAAATTGCGGAAAGAAGCATGGCGCCTTTAAAATCTGCGCCCAAGGGCCCCAGAGCGGAATTGAAGCTGATGTGCCCGTTGGTGATGGTCCCCGTCTTGTCTGTGACGAGCACGTCCACGCCCCCCAAATCTTCAATGCACATGAGCTGCTTTACCAATACCTTCTTCTTGGCCAGCATGCGCGAGCCGGCGGTAAGGGAGGTGGAAACCAGGACCGGAAGGAGTTCGGGAGTGATCCCTATGGCCACCGAAAAGGCGAAAAGGGCCGAAGAAATCCATCCCTTGTTCAAAAGGCCGTTGATTATAAGGATGAGGAGCGTTCCTATAAAGGCCACTATCATAAGGAAATTCGAGTACTTTTTGATTCCGATTTGAAAATCGGTGGGGGCGCGGTTGGAAGCCAGCTGGCAGGCTATGGAGCCAAGTTCGGCCTGGGATCCGGTGGCCACCACCACCCCTGTGGCGCTTCCTTCCCTAACTATCGTCCCCATGAGGGCGCAGGACCTGCAGTCCACCACGCTTAGCGCGTCCGGATCGGGGGCGACGCTTTTTTTCGCGGGGCGGCTTTCGCCGGTGAGGGCCGATTCGTCGCACGAAAAGTCTTCGACTTTCAGCAGCCGCACGTCGGCGGGCACCACTTCCCCGTCGTACATCCTCACTATGTCCCCGGGCACGAGCTTCTCAACGTTTATTTCGGAATATACCCCGTCCCTCAGGCAGGAAGCGCTGTGGGAGATCCGCTTTTTAAGGGAATCGGCCGTCCTTTGGCTCCTCCATTCGTTAAAGGTACCTATGGCCAAAGAGAGGGCTAAAATCACGCAGATTACGATTCCCCCGCTGACCGACTGCAAAAAGAAGCTTAAAACCCCGGTGACGAACAGGAGGATCATGATAGGATCCTTGGCCTGATCGAAGATTATCCTCCAAATGTTTATTTTGTGCTCGGCCAACTCGTTGGGGCCGTAGCGTTTGAGAAGCAAAGCCGCTTTCTTGTCGGTAAGGCCCTCTTCGGAGGTGCCTAGGCTGGCCAAGACCTTCTCCGGCGCTTCCCTGCAGGCCTGTATTATGCGCAGTTGCACTTCGCTGGGCTCCTGCGCTTTCGATCTTCTCCTTTTCAGCGATGCAAATCTTTCTTTCAATTTCTGCCTCCTTCCGTCAGATTTGCTCAACGTTTAGCGCTCGTAAGGGAGAGTAGAAGGAAGGACTACTCAAAAAACAATGGCAAAATAGCCTTGAATTGCCTCATGCCAAGCTGTTGATAAGTTTACTTCAAAGAGGTAACAAACAGACTTATAAAAATGGCAAAGCTGATCCGATTTGTTGATATCCCTTTAAAATGGATTTAATCTGATCTGGCAACCTTTTCTCGTGCAATTCCGTTAGGAGGCCCATATGTGCTTGATAGGAAAAAGGCTTGAGGACTTTACGGTTCCCGCTTACTACAAGAAGGCGATAACGACCCTCTCCCTGTCGCAGGTGCTGGGCCATTGGTCCGTTTTCGTCTTTTATCCCGCCGATTTTTCCTTCGTTTGCCCCACAGAGCTGGAGGAGATGGAGGAGCTTTACCCCAAATTCAAGGCGGCCGGATGCGAAATTTACTCTGTCTCCGAAGACACCGCCTACGTGCACGACGCCTGGGCAAAATCCAGCGAAGGGATAGGTAAAATCACCTACCCCATGCTTTCCGACAGGGCGGGAGTCCTGGCCAGGTTCTTCGGGGTGCTTTGCGAAGAAACGGGCACCGCCTACAGGGGGACCTTCATAATGGATCCCGAAGGCGTGATCCAGGCCTACACCGTAAACAACATGGGCATAGGCAGGAACGGGGAAGAAACCCTTAGGACTTTGGAGGCCGCCCAATTCGTGGCCGAACACGGCGACCAGGTATGCCCCGCCCACTGGGAGAAAAACGGAAAGGCCATCTCCCCCAGCGAGGGCTTGATAGGAAAGCTTTAAAGCCCTCCTCCGCTGGCCCGGGGAGGGGCCTTGCGCATTATGGCTTCAAATTTGCCTAGCCGGCTCCCTGCCGAGGAAAAAGAAGATCTGGTAAGCGTAATCCTGACGGTCTACAACGTGGAAAGATGGCTTAAAAAGACGTTGGAAAGCATTTTGGGCCAGACTTGGGAAAACCTCGAAATCATAGCTGTAGACGACGGCTCCGAAGACGGGAGCTGGAACATCCTCAGGGAGGCTGAAAGGAAAGATTCCAGGGTGCGGGCGGTCTTTACGAGAAACAGGGGGGTGGCCTGCGCGAGGAATTTGGGGCTGTCCCTAGCCCGGGGGAAGTACGTTTATTTTTGCGACTCCGACGACCT
>JAFYJT010000051.1 GCA_017537945.1 Aeriscardovia sp. | reverse complement strand
TCTTCTGTCGTCATAAGGCTAATCTTAGGGGGGGGGTAGCTCTCATCGCAAGTTTTATAAGTATTTTGAAAGGTATGCAACCAGAATGGCAAGATTCTCCAAAAGATCCGATACCGGACAGTTAAATCCTATCTCCCAAGAAGAGCTCAAGCTCGGAAAAATTTCCCAGCTAAATGATTCCAATCCCACCCATTTCGATCTGGGGATAAAAAAGTTTGGAGCATATGACCCTGACCCCAGGGGGGACTGGAATACAAGAAAAGCCCTGGCAGAGTTCCTTTCCAAAAGAAAAGGCAGGATCTCCCCCCTCTTCCTCCCCCCTTCCCCTGAGCGGCTTTATCTCCTTTCCTCCACTTCCCAGGCTTACAGCTGGCTCATGAAGCTTATGTGCGACCCCGGGGACAAGATCGCCTACCCTTCTCCGGGCTACCCTCTGATCCCTTCCATAGCCAAGATAGAGGGCGTGGAAGCCGTGCCGTACTTCCTCCGCTTCGACGGGTCCTGGTACATAGACATCCCCTCGGTAAAAGAGGCGCTTTCAGACCCCCTAGTAAAGGCCCTGGTCTTGATACACCCCAACAACCCTACGGGAAGCTACGTGTCTAAAGAGGAGTTTGGGGAAATAAGCTCGATGTGCAGGGAAAAAGGCGTGGCAATAATATGCGACGAAGTTTTCTACGAGTACGGGTTTTCCTCCAACCTTCCCGGAAGGATTTCAGGATCTGTTCAGGCCCTGACTTTCGCCCTCGACGGCTTTTCCAAGCTCCTCGCCTCCCCCCAGATAAAGACGGCCTGGATTGAAGTGTCGGGGGAGGAAGGGGAAGTAGCGGAAGCTGAAAGGAGGCTCGACTTTATAGCGGACAGCTTCCTCCCCAACTCCTGGTTCCAAAACGAGTCCACGCTTAAGTTGCTGCAACTGGCCCCTAAAAAAACCGAAGAAGTGAGAAAAAGGGCGGAAGAAAACCTGGAAGTTCTAAGGAGGGCTTTTTCCGGGAAAAATCTCGTTTCTTCCCTTATAGAGCCCGAAGGGGGGTGGAGCGCCTTAGTGAGGTTCGCTTCCACAATAGACGAAGACGCCCTGGTGACGGAGCTTATAAAAAAGTACGCCTTGTCAGCCCAGCCCGGCTACTTTTTCGATATGCCTTTCAACTGCCTCGCCGTCTCGCTCCTGCCTTCCGAAAAGGTTACGGAGTCTAGAATTAAAGTACTAATCGATGCTATCGAGGCTTTAAGCAAAAAGTAATTAGGGGGGAAATGAAACACGTAATTTTGGATTGTGATCCGGGGCACGACGACGCGCTCGCCCTCTTTATGGCCATGGGGGACCCTGATATCGACCTTATGGAAGTTACCACCGTGGGAGGCAACCAGAGCCTGGAGAAAGTGACGAAGAACGCGCTTTCCTTAATAGAGCTTGTGGGGGGCAAAGTGCCCGTGTATTCCGGCGCTCCCACCCCGCTTGTAAAGGCCCCAAAATGGGCTGGCTACATCCACGGCGAATCCGGCCTGGACGGCGTAAAGCTGGCGCCCCCTAAAAGCGAAGTTGCAGGAACCCATGCGGCATCCCAAATCGTAAAAACCGTTATGGATAGTCCGGACCAGTACGTCACCCTGATAACTACCGCCCCCCTCACCAATATCGCCCTTGCAGCCCTTATGGAGCCCAAGATCTGCTCCAGGGTAAAGGAAATTGTAATGATGCTTGGAGCCGTGCATACGGGAAACGTGACGCCGGTGGCAGAGTTCAACGCCTACACCGACCCTGAGGCGGCCAAAGTGGTTTTCGAAAGAAAGTGGCCTATAACGATGATAGGGCTGGATGTGACGCACCAGGCAATCTGCACCAAGGGAGTGCAAAAAAAGCTTGCCGAAGCCAACCCGTCCCTAAAAGAGGTGCTGGACGGGCTTATAAATTTCTTTAGGGAGTCTTACAAGGACGAAGAGTGCTTCCCCGATCCCCCTACCCACGATCCGTGCGCCGTGGCCTACGCCCTGGATCCCTCGGTGGTTAAAACCGTAAAGTGCCCGGTATCGGTAGAGACAAAAGGGGATTTGACCTGCGGGATGACGGTGGCCGACCTTAGGGCCTTGGCCCCTAAAGACTGCAATACGCAGGTGGGGCTTTCTTTGGACGTGGAAAAATTCTGGAGCATGGTCGAGAAGGATATAGCTAACTTGAGGGCGGGAAAGTAAAGAAATGAAAAAGCTGATACTGGATCTGGATACCGGCATTGACGACACTCTGGCGATGTCGCTGGCCATGGCGAGCCCCGAAGTGGAGCTTATAGGCATTATAGGGACCTATGGAAACGTCTACATGGAGCAGGGGCTCAGAAACGACTTGGCAGTGACGGACCTTTTTGGAAAGGAAGTGAAAGTCTACCGGGGGCTGGAGCACGCACTTAGCAAGGGCTCGTTTGAAGTGATGGAGATTTCCTCCTTCATTCACGGCAAAAACGGCATAGGGGAGTGCCAGATTCCGGATTCCGAGAGGGAGGAGGAGGAAATCGGCGGCATAGATTTCCTTATCGGCGCCGCACACAAGTTTAAGGACGATCTTATATACGTGGCCACGGGCCCACTTACGAACCTCGCCTCCGCTCTGCAAAAAGATCCCTCGATAAGCGGCCTTATAGGCAGGGTGGTTTTCATGGGAGGGGCACTCACAGTGCCGGGCAACGTTTCAGACTGGAGCGAAGCGAATATAAGCCAGGATCCGGAAGCGGCCGACTTTGTAGTAAGGCATATAGACGCCACCATGATTGGGCTGGACGTTACTTTGCAGACCCTCCTGACTACCAGGGAGACTGCCCGCTGGAGGGAAGTGGGCACCAAAAGGGGAAGGTTTTTGGCCGACGTTACAGACTACTACATAAAAGCCTACGAAGTGACGGCGCCGGGCCTAGGCGGATGCGGCCTTCACGATCCTTTGGCGGTGGGGGTCGCAATCGATCCCGGCCTTGTAGAGTGCATTCCTATAAACCTTATGGTGGAAACCGAATCCCAGCTCCGCGGGAGGACCATAGGGGATCTTTCCAGGCTTTCCGATCCTGTCAAGAGGACCAAGGTGGCCGTCAGGGTGGAAAAGGAGCGCTTCCTCGACATGCTGGTTTCCAGGCTTTCTTCCCTGGCGGCCTAGGCTTTGAGCCCTACTTTTTGGGGGCGGGGGCCTTGTAGATTGATTCTATTACTTCCTTAAAGTGGGAGGCCACCTGCTTCCTCCTCACTTTCAAAGACACCGTCAGCATCCCGTTTTCAGGAGTAAAGTCCTCGGAGAGGATGACGAACTTCCTGATGGACTCCGCCCTTGACACGGCCTTGTTTGCAGTGTCTACGGCGCTTTGCACTTCGCTTCTCACTACCGGGTTTTCGCTTGCCTCCTTCAGGGTTTTGCAGGGCTGGAGCCCCTTGGATTCGAGCCACTTGTTCGTGTCTTCCAAATCCAAAGTGACCAGGGCCGAAACGAACCTCCTGCCGTTTCCAACTACCATGCATTGGGCAACTACCGGGCAGCACTCCACGCTCGCCTGGAGGGGCGCGGGCGCCACGTTTATTCCGCCGGCTGTAATGATAAGGTCTTTCTTTCTGTCGGTGACGGAAAGCCTTCCGGAGTCATCGAGGTCCCCAACATCCCCCGTGTGGAACCATCCGTCCACCAGGGCTTCCTTTGTCGCCTCTTCCATATTGTGGTAGCCCTTCATGACGCTGGGGCTTTTGATGCAGATTTCCCCGTCTTCCGCAATTCCCACAGTCATGCCGCAAAGGGGCGCCCCCACCGTGCCAATCCTCCTGTTGGTAGGGGTCTCCACCGTCACGGGGCCGCAAGTTTCCGTCATGCCGTAGCCGTTTAAAAGAGGCATTCCTATACCGGCGAAGAAATGGGAAAGCGATGGATCTATAGGCGCCCCTCCGGTAATGCAGAAATCGGCGTTGGGGCCGAAGACTTCCAAAATCTTGGAATAGACGAGCTTCTTGTAGAGCGAATAGCGTATTTTTTCTTCAAGGCTCAAAGATTTTCCTGCCTGCTCCCTTTCGCTCCAAAGCCTGGCAAGCTTTGCTGCCCTTGCAAATACGTGTCCCGCATAGCCCGTGCCCGCCTTCTGGCTTGCGGCGTTGTAGACCTTCTCAAAAATTCTGGGCACCGCTAAAAGCAGCGTAGGCTTAAAGGACTGAAAGTCCTGGATAATTGTGGAAAAGTCAGAAGTCAGGCCCATTTGGAGGGTCCCGGCAAAAGTAAGTATCTCCATATACCTGGCAAATACGTGGCTTAGGGGAAGGAACATCAGGATGCGCCTGTCGGGGATATTGCAGGCCCTGGGGATGTACTGGAGGCCTGAAAGGGCCGCAAAGGCGAAGTTGGAATGGGTGAGCTCCGCCCCTTTGGGAACTCCTGTAGAGCCTGAAGTGTAGACAATGGTCGCAATGTCGTCCCCTTTTACCTTCGCCGCCGCTTCCGCAAATTGTTCGTCGCTTACGTTTTTGCCGAAAGTTTTTATGGCTTCTAGGGCCCCTTCTTCTATAGTGAAGGCCTTTTTTAGGGAGGGGATGTTCGCTTTTACGCTTTCTATCTTGGATCTAAGGTCAACGTTTTCCGCAAAGGCGTAGGTCACTCCGGCGTCATTGAAAATTCTTTCCACTTGGGCGGCTGAATTGGTTTCATACACCGGAACTACTACTGCCCCTATCGCCAGAAGGGCCATGTCTAAAGCCACCCACTCCCAGCGGGTGTGAGAGAAAATGCCTACGGCCTCCCCTTTTTGAATTCCTTTTTCCAGGAAGCCTTTGGCGAGCTTTACCACCAGATCCCTAAATTCTACGCCGCTGAAACCCGTCCATTTCCCCCCGTCCTTGTAACATATCAAAGGGGCGTGCGGCAGGCGCTCGGCTCTGCCTTTAAGAAGTTCAAAAATGCTTATGTCGCTGTCGACAGGCTTGGGCAGAGGCGTTGTATACTGCTTGACGATTTGCTGATCCATAACTCTATAGTAATAGAAACTTAAAAATACAGGGAATTTTAATAAATCCGGCGGCAATTTTTCCGCCGGAAAATTTCAATATATTTTCTTAAACTTTTTGCTAATTTGGAAAAGTGGTGACGAAGAAAAAATTGCTTATCCGCTCCCTGGCGACAGCGGGCCTCAGCCTTTTGCTGCTCTTTTCCCTTGCAGCCTGCGGCAATTCGCGCGCCCAGGCCACTTCAACTTCAACTTCCCCCCAAGCCCCTTCTCCAGGAATGCAGGAGGCCGAGGGGACTAGCATGTCCGAGGCGTTTCAAAGGGGCGGGATCTGGTTTCTTTCTTCTCCCCCCTCCCCTTCGGCGCAGATAAACCAGGCGTTTTACTTTGAAGGGGGGAAACTGACGGTTTTCCAGTACCTTTACGGCAGCGGCATCCAATTTAAGGATCTGTCGGGAAGCGCCTCCCAAGAGGCTAAGGAACTGCGGCAATGGGATCAAAGAGGATGGAATTCGCTTTTTCCGGGGACGCCCTACAAAAAACCCGTTCCTACTTCTTACTCCCTCCAACTCCTTACGAACGAAGACGGAAAAGAGGGGGCCGTAGAAATTTTGGAGGATCCCTCTGTGGTAGATCCTGTGGACGGCGAAGGGGCGTTTGTTTTTGCCAGCCAGAATGAAAACGCCCTTCCCCAAGGGGATTTTCTTTATCTCCCCCTCACTACCCTTTCCTTAGCGAACTCCGCAAGCTCCATGGGGAAAGTGGCTCCATTATCTGGCCCCTGGAAGGGGTATTTGAACTGGAACACTTTGATGGACAACGTGGCGCAGGACGTGCAGCTTTCCTCCCCCACTATAGACACTTCCCGGGAGTGGCTTACGACCCTTTCTTCTTCCAAGTTCCGCTTGGACTCCCCTAAGGAACAGGGCGTGGAAGTTCACGGCAAGCTTTCCATAAGCGAAAGCCTGGCCAAAAACACCCGGATGGCTTAGATTCTAAATCCCGGCGCCTAAGGCTCTGAGCTGCTCCACGCCATCCTGGGAAATGTTCTCCACGCTCCACAAAGGGGAAAAAGTCCAGTCCACTTTGAATTGCGAAACGGTGCCCCAAAGGGTATGGGCTATTGCGTTTTCTATAGAATCGCTCAGGGGGCAGAGGGGCGTGGTTAGGGTCATGGTGAGGATAGCCCTCCCTAGATTGTCTATTTCCACTTTGTACACTAGGCCCAGGCTCACAAGGTCTATGCCGATTTCTGGATCTATTATCTCTCCGAGTTTCTCCAGCACTTTTTTTGCCAGCTTCATTCTTTCTTCATCCGGGGCTACAAATTCGGTTTTAGTCGGATTCTTCCCCGCGTTTTTAAACGAAGAGGGCGAGGAAGTCATTTTCCTTCTCCTCCCAGCGCCTCTTTAAGCGTAGTCCACCCCAAAAGGGCGCATTTTATCCTCATGGGAAACTTCGCTACCCCTTTGAAGGCTGCGGCGTCCTTCAGCCTCTCGGGAGCCTCGGCCGCGCCCCTCCCATTCATAAGACCCAAAAAGTCCTTGTAGAGAGAGAGCGCCTCTTGCCGGCTTTTTCCCTCTACAAGATCTGTCATTATGGAAAGGGACGCCGTGCAGATGGCGCACCCCTCCCCTTTCCAGGACACTTCCTTTATTGCCTCCCCATCCGTTTCTACCTTAATCTCCACTTCGTCCCCGCATGAGGGGTTGAAGCCGGAAGCGTAGGCGCAGTGGGAAGAAGGGGCCAAAGCCCCGCCCTCCAGATCTTCCTTTCTTCCGTGGGCATCTTTTGCGGCTTCGAGGATGACTTCCTGGTAGAGGTTCGAAAGATCTTCCACTATTCCCCTTTCAAAAAGTAAGGGCGCACCCCGGAAAGCAGATCCAGGAACCTGTCAACTTCCCACATCTCGCTGTAGATAGAGAGCGAAGCCCTGGCGGAAGAAGGGTAGCCAAAAGCCCTATGGAGTATCTGGGCGCACTGGTGGCCCGAGCGCACGGCAATCCCGTTCGCGTCCATGAACTGGGCCACGTCGTGCGGGTGCACCCCTTCGACTACAAAAGAGAGTATGGGGGCCCGGTTTTCCGGAGACAATGGCCCCAGGATTTTGACCCCCGGAATTGACGCGGCCTCCAAAAGGCGCCGGGTAAAGAGGCCCTCATCATGTTCCCTGTTCTTAAGGAAGTCGATTGCAGGCCCCAGGGCTATAGCCTGGGAGACGGGCTGGGTTCCCGCCTCGAATTTCCAGGGGGCCTTCTTGTAAACAGCCCTTTTCCCTTCCCATGCGCTTTCTACCATGCCACCCCCAAAGAGGCTAGGGGGAAGCAGGTCCAGCAAGGGCTTTGCCCCGTACAAAAAGCCCAACCCCGTGGGGCCGAAAACTTTGTGAGCTGAGAAGGCCGCAAAATCTATTCCCAGGGCTTTTACGTCCGTCCTCTCGTGTGCGGCGGCCTGGCAAAGGTCGCTTACGACTAGGGCCCCTGCCCCATGGGCCGCTTTGGCTATTTTTCCTACGGGTGCAAAGGCCCCGGTGACATTTGAAAGCCTGGAGACGGCGACTATCTTCGTTTTTTCCCCTATTGCCTCTTCCCAGCCACAGACTTCCCCTTCTTCTGTCATAGGAAGAAACTTCAGATCTGCCCTGCGCCTTCGGGCCAGTTCCTGGAAGGGAAGGAGGACTGAGTTGTGTTCGGATCTGGAGAGAAGGATCTCGTCTCCTTCCCCTATAAAGAGCGGGCTTTGGGGGTCTTCGACGTATCCCAGGGAGTTGGCCAAAAGGTTGAAGGCCCCAGTGGCCGAAGAGGAAAAAACTATTTCTTCTGCCTTCGCCCCTAAAAGTGCGGCTATTTTTCCACGCACATTTTCAAATTCCTCAGTGGCCTCAAAGGCCAGAGAATAAGTAGAGCGGCGGATGGGGGCATTGAAGGCGGAAGAAAAAATCCGCTCTTTTTCTATGACTGCTCCCAGCTTTTGGCTCGTGGCGGCAGAATCCAAATACGCCAGATCGGGGTTGGCCAAAAAGAAAGGGAAAAGGCTGCGGATGCTCACGAAAGGCTTCCGATCAGCTTGTCGTACCCCTCCTCTTCAATCCTGTTGGCAAGATCTTCGCCGCCGCTAAGGGCGATTTTGCCTTTGTAGAAGAGGTGCACGAAGTCGGGGCGCACGTACTTTAGGATCCTGGCGTAATGGGTGATGAGGATTATCCCGCACCCTTCTTCGTGGCTCCGGCAGATTCCCTCGCTTACAATCCTTAGGGCGTCCACGTCTAAGCCTGAATCTATTTCGTCCAGGATGGCGAATTTAGGTTTTAAAACCTCCAGCTGGAGTATCTCTGCCCTCTTCTTTTCCCCCCCGCTAAAGCCCTCGTTCACATTCCTGAAGGCAAATTGGGGATCCATTTTCAGCCTTTCCATGTATCCCTTCAAAATGCCGGTCCAGCTCCTAATCGAAGGAGCCTCGCCTTTAAGCGCCTTGAGGGAAGTCCTCAGGAAATTTGTCAGGGGAACTCCTGGCACTTCCACCGGGTACTGCATTCCTAAAAACAGTCCCTCTTTTGCGCGTTCGTCAGGAGTCAAAAGCTCGAGCTCTGTACCGTCGAGCCTTACGGATCCGGAGGTCGCGTAATCGGGGTGGGCCATAAGGCTGTAAGCGAGTGTCGACTTGCCGGATCCGTTGGGGCCCATGAGCACATGGATTTCATCTGAAGACGCCTCGAAATTTACCCCTTTTAGGATTTCCTTGGGGCCCTCCTTGGTTTCCACATAGCTTTTAAAATTCTTAACTTCAAGCTTGTGGGCCATTTATACCCCCGCCTTCCTGCAAAAGTCCTTAAACTCCTTTTCGGCCTCTTTGGATCCCATTTGCGAAAAGAGCTCGTCAAAAAAGCCGGCGATAATCATTTTCTTGGCCTCTTCTTCCCCAATTCCCCGCGAACCAAGGTAGAAGAGCTGATCCGGATCGAAATAGCCAACGGAGCTGGAGTGGCCCGCGGAAGCAATATCCCCATTCTTGATTTCAAGCCGGGGCTCTGAGAAGGACTTGGCTCCTGGAGTCAAAACAAAGTTTTTGTTGGCTTCGTAGGAGTCGCTCCCCCGCCCCCCTTTGCCTATAATGCTCTCCCCTACCCAGGCGCTCCTGGCTTCCGCCCCCAGGAGCGCGCCTCTGTAAGACACCCTTGACTTGCACCCGGGAACCGAATGCGCCGTTCTGACCCTGCACTCGGTATAGGCGTGTCCGCAGGCAAAATATGCGCCGTTCATTTCGGCTTCCCCTCCAGGAGCTGTAAAGTAAGCCCCTGAAGAATACCGGGTAAACCCTTCTCCCAGGCAAACTAGGTTTCTTTTCACTTTTGCGTCGCGACCAAGCCTAGTTGCATCGTAAATAAACTTTTTGCCTCCGTTCAGGCATAAGACCGTTAGGGAAACTTGGCTTCGCGGCCCGGCTTTTACGTCTAAAAAATAGACGCCTTCCCCTCCGCCTTCAAAGGTCAGGAGCGCGTCCGACTTTTTAGCCTCTATAAAATCCAGGGAAAGGAAGGCCGCATCCCGGCCCCCCTCGTTTATAACTTTAATTTCCGACTCCCCTGCCGGCATTTGAATAGGGAAGGCGCGCCTGACGGAGGCGAATCCCGCGGCTTCAACCTTGTCTCGGGGAGTGAGGAGCTTTTCCGCTTTCCCCTCGGGGGCTTCGGATCCGTTCAAAAGGATCCGGGAGGAGTTTGAAGGCTTAAAAGGATTTGCAAAATCCCCTACCTCCCCGAGGGGGGCGTATTTCCACTCTTCTTTTTTTCCCAGCCCTCCGAAGGCCTCAGGATGGAAGGAGCAGGCGCCTTCAAGCTCGAAAAGCCCGTCATCGGTTTTCATCCCACCGCTCCTTCCATTTGCAGTTCGATCAGGCGGTTAAGTTCTAGGGCGTATTCCATAGGAAGCTCATTTGAAATGGGCTCTATAAATCCTCTGACGATCATGGCCTCGGCCTCTTTTTCTCCGATCCCCCTGCTTCTCAGGTAGAAAAGCTGGTCGGAGGAGATTTTAGACACCGTCACCTCGTGGCTCATCTCCACTCGGTTCTCGGAGATGTCCATAGTGGGATAGGTATCGGAGCGGGAAACGTCGTCTACAAGCAGGGTGTCGCAGCTAACCGATGACTTGCACCCTTCGGCCCCTTTTACAACCTTTACCAGCCCCCTGTAGGCGCACCTTCCGCCCTGGCGGGAGATGGATTTGGCCGTAATGGTGGAGGAAGTCTTCGGGGCTAGGTGGATCATCTTGGCCCCGGTGTCCTGGACCTGCCCTTTTCCCGCCAAAGACAAAGACAGGACCGACCCCTTGGCCCCCGGTTCCGAAAGGATGCAGGAGGGGTATTTCATGGTGTCTTTGGAGCCGATGTTCCCGTCAACCCACTCCATCTCCCCGCCCCTTTTGACCAGGGCCCTCTGGGTTGTTAGGTTGTAGACGTTGGTTGACCAGTTCTGGATGGTAGTGTACCGGCATGCGGCTCCAGGCTCCACCACTATTTCGACTACGGCCGCATGAAGGGAGTCTGTGGCGTAGATCGGCGCGGTGCACCCTTCCACGTAGTGGACGTAGGACCCCTCGTCGGCGATGATCAGGGTCCTTTCGAACTGGCCCATGTTGGGGGTGTTGATCCTAAAGTACGCCTGGAGCGGGATCTCCACCCTGACCCCTTTTGGCACGTACACGAATGATCCCCCGCTCCAGACGGCGGTGTTTAAGGCCGCAAACTTGTTGTCATCGAACCCCACTACGGTGCCGAAGTACTTTTTAAATAGCTCCGGGCATTCTTTTAGGCCCGTGTCTGTGTCGAGGAACACCACTCCCTTTTCGGAGAGCTCTTTTCTAATGGAATTGTAGACGACTTCAGATTCGTACTGGGCCGCGACTCCTGCCACGAGCCGCCTTTTTTCAGCTTCCGGTATTCCCAGCTTCTCGTAAGTATCCCGTATGCTTTCGGGTACTTCGCTCCAAGAAGCGGCAACCCGGTCGGAAGCCTTCACGTAGTACTTGAACTCGTTAAAGTCTAAGGATCTAAGATCTACCCCCCATTCGGGCGTCGGCCTCTTTTCAAACGCCCTGTAGGCTTTCAGGCGAAGATCCAGCATCCATTCGGGCTCGCCTTTGTCCTGGGAGATGCGCCTTACCGTTTTTTCGCTTATGCCGCGCGGCGCCTCCCGACCCTCCGGATCCAAATCATGCCAGCCGTAGCCGTAGTCGCCGAATTGCGAAATCAGGCGGCTGTCCTGTTCAATCTTTTCGGGGTTTGTCTTTTTTCCGGAGGAAACGGGATCCATCTTTCCTTTCTTAGTATTGGATCTTTAGGGAGGCTACTTGTCCTCCCTCACCTTTTTGTGTACGAGTGCCGCATCCACAAGCCCTTTGAAGAGGGGGTGGGGGGCGTAGGGCCGGCTTTTCATTTCGGGATGGGCCTGGGTGGCGACGTAGAAGAGGTTGCCGGTCACCTCCACAAACTCTGCCAGTTCCCCATCGGGGCTGGTGCCAGAAATGGTAAGCCCCGCGTCCTCGAGGGCCTTCTTGTAGGCGGAGTTCACTTCGTACCTGTGCCTGTGCCTTTCCTGGATGTCCTTCGTGCCGTAAAGAGAGTAGGCCTTCGTGCCCTCTTTGAGCACGGCGGGATAGCTGCCCAGGCGCATAGTGTGCCCCATGCCCTTTGTGCCGGCTATCACGGCTTTCTGCTCTTCCATCGTGGCTATTACGGGGTTGGAAGTGTCGGGATTGAACTCGGTAGAAGAAGCGTCCTCCAAGCCTAAAACGTCTCTGGCGTACTCTATCACCATGCATTGGAGGCCGAGGCAGATCCCCAGGGCTGGGAAATTGTTCTCCCTAGCCCACTTGAGTGTCCTTAGCATTCCCTCTATGGCCCTTTTTCCAAAGCCTCCGGGGATTATAAGTCCGTCACAACCCTTTAGGAGTGAAGCGATCTTTTCGTCGCTAGTGCATTCGTCAGCGTCTATCCATCGGATTTTGGCATCCACCCTGTCTCCGAAACCTGCGGCCTTCACCGATTCGACCACAGAAAGGTAGGCATCCGGAAGGTCGACGTACTTGCCCACTATCGCAATTTCGACCGACCCCTCGAGGTGGGAGACGGCGTCCATGAGGCTTGCCCACTCCCCCCACTCCAGTTCGTGGGCCTTGAGCCCAAGGCGTTCTACCACGAAGGAGTCCAGCCCTTCTTCGTGGAGCATCTTGGGGACCATGTAGATGTTTTCCGCGTCCGGGCAGGAAATTACCCCCTTTTCCTTTACGCCGCACATGGCGGCCACCTTGTCTTTTATGGACTTGGGGAGCGGAAGCTCGGAACGGAGCACTATAGCGTCGGGGCTGATGCCTTCCCTCCTCAGGAGCATCACTGCCTGCTGGGTGGGCTTGGTCTTGAACTCTTTGGAGGCTTTCAAATATGGCACCAGGGAAACGGTGATAAACATGCAGTTTTCAGGCCCTATCTCCTGGCATACCTGCCTGGCCGCTTCCATGAAGGCCAAGGATTCTATGTCCCCTATCGTGCCGCCGATTTCGGTGATTACAACGTCTACGTCCTCCCCGGCTTGGGAACGCATCCTGCGCTTTATTTCGTCAGTGACGTGGGGGATGACCTGGACGCATTCGCCCAGATACCCTCCCGCTCTTTCTTTCCTCAAAACTTCCTGGTAGATTTGGCCGGAACTTACGGAAGCGTCCTGCGAGAGGGGGGTGCCCAAGAACCTTTCGTAATGGCCGAGGTCCAAATCGGTTTCCGCCCCGTCTTCCGTCACGTACACTTCCCCGTGCTGGAAAGGATTCATAGTTCCCGGATCGACATTCATATAGGGATCCAGTTTCTGCTGCAACACGTTCACGCCGCGGCTCCGAAGGAGCCTGCCCAAAGATGAAGAGGTTATTCCCTTTCCAAGGGAGGAAACCACCCCGCCGATTACAAAAATTTGCTTAGTTATATGCCCACTGTTTTCTGCAACCATGGAATTTCATTGTATCACCAGGCCAGAACCGTTTTTACACCGACGGGTGGGCGGCCTGCCACTTTTCATATTGGGCTTTGTAAATCTGGAACTGCTTCTCGCTATCGGTAAAGTAGGTCTTCCCCGTGTCGAGGTTGACCGTGACAAAATAGATCCAATTTCCGGGCGTGGGGTTCATGGCCGCCTGTATCATTTCTGGCCCGGGGTTGCCTATGGGGGTGGGGGGCAGGCCCTGGTGCATCCTGTCGTTATAGGGGTTTGAGGCGTCGGTAAGCATGGATTCTGTAAGGTCTTTGGCCTGGATCCCAAACCCGTAGGCTATGACGCTGTCCATGCCAAGTACCATATGTTTGGAAAGCCTGTTGTATATGACCCTGGACACTTTCCCGTAGTACTGCTGCTGGTTCACTTCCTGCCCTATTATGGAAGCGATTTTGAGTATTTTCTCCCTTTCCGCGCCCTGGGGGACGCCCAGGGAATTTAGGGCGGCGACCCTTGCATCCACCATGGCCTTCAAAAGGCCGTCCGGAGTGGAGTAGCTTTTAGGATCGTAAGTTCCGGGTTGGAGCCACCCTTCAAAGCTCCCTCCGGCTTCGGCCGGAAGTACCCCTTTCCCGCCTCCGTTTAAGGCCGCTTCTATTTCAGGTTTGCTCCAGGAAGTGTATTTGAGGAGGGTTGGGATCATGTCGGAAGCCCTCATAGAGTTGGTAAAGACCAGCATTCCCATGGCTTTGGAAGGGTTGGTAATGATGGAAATCACTTCGTCCGAGCTCATTTTGTACTTGAGGGCAAAGGTTCCGGGCTGCAGGGCCTGGGCGTCGTTGCTGGATTCTACGGCGTTTATGAATCCGTTTTCAGAGGCTACGATCCCGGACTTTACAAGGCCCTGCGCCACTTGGGTGGTCCCTTCGCCAGGGTTGATGGTAAAGTCCACAGATCCGTAGCCCGGCCCCGGGTAATCGGAGTCGACGGCATTTCCAAACCATGAAAAAAGCCCTCCCCCAAAGCGGCTGGTGGCTATCCCTCCTGCCACTACCACCATGGCAAAGACAAAGACGATTATGGAGATAGTGACTACCTTCCTTTTTTTTGCCTTTCTTCCCTGCCTCTTTTCCCAGCGCCCCCGCGCGCTGGTTCCCGCTTCTACGCCGGCCTCCCTTTCAAAAAGTTGGAAGTCGTCTAGGGCTTCTTCTTCGCTTTCCCCTCCCTCTTCGCCGGGTTTGGGAGCTTCCTGTCCGTCCTCTCCCTCTTCTTCACTCTCCCCGCTCGGCACTCCGCTTCCCTTCTTCCTTCTCCATAGCAGACTGCAGGATAATGACGGCCGAGAGCTGGTCTACCACTTTCATGTGGCTTTTAGCCCTCATTCCGAAAGACTCAAGCTCCCTGTGGGCTCCCGCCGTCGTCAGCCTTTCGTCGCTCATTTCCACCCTGCACGAAACCCTTTTTGCAAAGGCCTTCTTCCAGCGCATGGCCGATTTGGCCGAAGCCCCGACGGATCCGTCCATATTTAGCGGCAGGCCTACCGCTACAAACTGCACTTCATTTTCATCGGCGATTTTTGCAATCTCGTCCAAAGCAAAAAACGGATCTCCGTCCACTCTCACTGTCTTTAAGGGCCAGGCCATGCGCGACCGGCTCTCCCCCAGGGCCAGTCCTATGCGCCTGCGCCCAAGATCCACCCCCATGCACTTCATTCGGCTTCTAGCGTTTCCAGCTTTTCTTTTACGGCTTTGACGCCCTTTTGGACTTCCTCCCCTTCTTTGCCTCCGCCCTGGGCAAATGAGGCGCTTCCGCCGCCCCCTCCCTTTATGGCGGTGCAAAAGGCCTTCACAAGGTCATTTGCCTTAATCCCTTCGGCCACGGCCTGCTTGTTGGAGGCGGCCACCACTATGGGGGCGCAAAGCGAAACTCCGTAGAGGAAGCAGCATGCGGCCCTGTTTTGGAGCTTTGACATGAGGCTAGTGGCAGCTTTCCTCAAAAGCTCTATGGATACGTCTTTGCCCATATCCTCCACAAAGACGCTCTTTCCCGAAGCGGCCAGCATCTTTATTTTTTCTTCGATTTTTTCCTCTTTAAAGCCGGCAAGCTCCTTTTGGGCGCTCTTAAAGCCGGAAAGGAGGGAGGAAGCCTTGGTCTCCAACTCTTGGGGGAGGCAATTCATGGCGGAAGCCAGATCCTTCACCGTCCGGTGGTTGATGTGGTTTTGCAAATAGGCCTTTTTCCCTACTAAAGCGTCTATCCTCCTGATTCCGGCCCCGTTTGAAAATTCGGAAACTATGATGAATTGCCCTGCGTGGCCCGTAGAAGGAAGGTGGGTCCCTCCGCACAGCTCCCGGCTCCATCCGTCTTCCCCTATGGACACTACCCTGACGATGGGGGAGTACTTATCGGAAAAGAGGTGCATGGCCCCTTCCTCTATGGCTTTTTCGAGGGGCATCTGATCGGCTCTGACGGGCAGGTCCTCCATTATCTTCATGTTCACCATTTTCTCTATGGAGAACAGTTCTTCTTTGGTAGGCGCCCTGTCCAGCTTGTAGTCGAAGCTTAAATAATCTGCATCCACTACGCTTCCGCTTTGCACGGCCTCGGGCCCCAGGACTTCCCTTATGGCCCTGTGTAGGATGTGGGTGGCCGTGTGGGACCTGGCCAGGGCCTTCCTCCTCCCCTCGTCCACCAGCGTTTCTACCTTCTGGCCTGCGAAAATTTCCCCTTCTTCCACCTTGCAATGGTGCACGGTAAGGCCTTTGACGGGTTGTTGGACGTCCAAAACTTCACAGACCCCGGTAGGGGAAACTATCTCGCCCTTGTCGGCAAGCTGTCCTCCTTTTTCAAAGTAGAAGCTGGAAGAATCCAAAATGAGATCTACGTTCTCGCCCTTGGCCGCCTTCTCCACAGGCCCATCCCCGGAAAGGATTTCCAATATGGTCCCCGGAGAGGAGAGGGTCTCGTAGCCCATAAACTTCTGCTCTTCTTTAAGCCTCTTTTTGGCCTCATCGTATACGGCCACGTCAACGTTGTGCCTTTTGGTTACGGCGTCCTGGCGCGCCCTGCCTTTTTGAACGGCCATTTGCGCTTTGAAGCCCTCTTCATCCACCCCCAGGCCGCTTTCCCTCGCAATTTCCCGGGTCAGCTCTATTGGGAAGCCGAAAGTGTCGTGCAGCTGGAAGGCCGCCTTTCCGTCAATTTTTTCCTTTTTTTCGGCCTTCGCGTCCCTGATGGCGGAAGAAAGCATATCGTTTCCGCGCGCCAGGGTGCGGCGGAAGGTTTCTTCCTCCCTTTCGGCCTCGGATTGGATGGAAGAAATCTTGCCTTCAAGTTCAGGGTATTCTTCCTCCATCGCCTTTTCCGACACCCCAATGAGATCTGGCAAAAGCGCCCTGTCGGGCGCGCCCAAAAGGGACAAAGACCTTATAGAGCGCCTTAGAAGCCTTCTAAGCACATATCCGCGCGCCAGGTTGGAGGGCTTGACGCCGTCGGCCATTATCATCATCGCGCTCCTTATATGGTCGGCCACGATGCGCATGTGGGTGTCCGAAAAAGGGTCGGATCCGTATTTTTTGCCGGAAAGGATTTCGCAGGCCTCTATTACGGGAAAGATTTCGTCTATCTCGTATATGTTCTTTTTTCCATTCAGAAGGTAGCTCAGCCTTTCAAGGCCCATGCCCGTATCTATGTTCTTATTTTTAAGCTCCCCTGCTATGTGAAGGTTGGTTTTTGACTGGACGTTGTCGACTTCGTAGTTTTCAAATACGAGATCCCATATTTCTATATACCGCTTTTCGTTTCCGGCGGGGCCTGTGGCGGGCCCGTATTCTTCCCCTTGATCCAGAAAGATTTCAGAGCAGGGCCCCCCGGGGCCCGGGCCCCCGGTGGTCCAAAAGTTGTCTTCCATCCCAAGCCTTTGTATGTGGCTCTTTTCTACCCCCAGGCTCCTCCAGGCTTCTTCCGACTCGTCGTCATCCTTGAAAACCGTAATGAAGAGCCTGTCCTTTTCAATGCCGTACCCGCCTTCTTCCATGGAAGAAGTCAAAAGATCCCAGGCCCAGCCTATGGCTTCTTTTTTGAAGTAGTCCCCGAATGAGAAATTGCCCAGCATTTGGAAGAATGTGCCGTGCCGCGTAGTTTTCCCCACTTCGTCTATGTCCAAAGTCCGCACGCACTTTTGCAGGCTGGCCATCCTGTTTGATTCAGGTTTTTCTTCCCCCAAAAGGTAGGGGATAAAAGGGATCATGCCGGCTATGGTGAAAAGGGTAGTGGGGTTGGAAGAGACCAGGGAGGCGGATGGCTTTACAAGGTGCCCGCGCTTTTCAAAATAATTTAGGAATCTGTCTGCGATCTCGCTCGTTTTCATGGAGCCTCCGGTTATTTGTTTAAAAACTTGTCTGCCAGCTGTTTTTCTTTTTCTTCCATGGCCAGGGAAAACTCCTGGAGAAGGGCCTGGAGCGTGGTCGAAGGCAGGGGC
>JAFYJT010000050.1 GCA_017537945.1 Aeriscardovia sp. | reverse complement strand
GCGGCCGCCTGGGCGGCCGTCGTAGGGGGGTTTGAAGGGACGTCCAACATGGAAGCCGGGATGCGCTACGGCATCCCTTTGATAGGTACCAGCGCCCACAGCTTCACCCTCGTGCACGATTCGGAAAAGCAGGCTTTTGAAACCCAGTTCAAAAACAACCGGGGCTCCACCTTCCTTGTAGACACTTTCGACGTAAAAAAAGCGATAGCTTCGGCGGTAAAAATCTCCGGGGGGGATTTAAGGGCGGTAAGGATAGACTCGGGGGACTTGGGGTCCTTGGCCAGGGAAGTGAGGGGGGAGCTCGACGCCCTGGGGGCGTCCTCCACCAAAATCACGGTGACGGGCGACCTTGACGAATACGCCCTCCTTTCCCTAAATTCCGCCCCCGTGGACGCCTACGGAATAGGCACGAGGCTGGTTACCGGATCCGGAATCCCTACCAGCCAGATGGTGTACAAGCTTGTGGAAAGGGAGGACAAAAGCGGGAGGATGCAGCCGGTATCCAAAAAAAGCGCCGGGAAGAGCACCTACCCTTACGCCAAGTCCGCCTTCCGATCGGTAAAAGACGGAAAGTACCAAGGGGAGATAGTAGTCATGGGCAGCCCGGAAGCCAAGGAAAAATGGGAAAAAGCCCACAGGGCAAAAGAAACCCTCGTCCCCCTGCTGCACGTCGCGGCAAGGCAGGGAAAGCCCGAAGAAGGGATGTGCGGGCAGGAGGGGCTTTTAAAGGCCCGGGCGAGGTGCAGAGGGGAAATTAAAAAGTTTCCCGAGCAGATCCTCTCCCTTTCCCCGGGGGAGCCCGTAATAGAGACCCAGATCCTAAAGGCGCGCTAGTTTTCGGAGCCCGAAGAAAGGGAGTTGTAGATCCTCTGGCATTCGGGGCATACCGGCGCCCCGTTGTACTTTTTGGGGACCCATATTTTTCCGCAAAGGGCCACTACGGGCATCCCCTCTTTCGCCTTCGCCAGCTCTTCCTTTTCCACGTAGTGGGCGAACTTTTCGGAAGCGAAGTCGCCCGAGATTTCGCTTTCCTCTTCGATTTTTGCCTCAGGATTTTCTTTTACCGCCGTGGAAGGGGCGTCGTTATTTGATGTCATGATTCAATCCTAAGGAAAAATATAGAATAGGTGTAGCTTTATCCTTAGTTCAGGCAGGAATCGATGACAGAAGCGGAGCCCAGCGAATACGGGGATATTTTCTCCCTGATAGACAAAATGTACAAAATCCTGGCGGACGCCAGGAGCGGGTTCATGGACCAGGACTTGATAAAAGTAAGCCGATCTTCTTTGGAAAACCTGCTTGACCAGCTTAAACAAGCCCTTCCGACCCAGCTTAAAAGCGCCGTGGAGATTATGAGGAGCGCGGACGCGAGGATGGGCCAGGCGGTAAGCGAAGCTGAAAAAACCACCAGGGCGGCGGAAGCGCATGCCGAAAAGATTGTGTCCGAAGCCCAGAAAAGGGCCGACTACATCGCCAGCAACGACAACATTGTAAAAATCGCCTCCCAAAGGGCGGATGCGATGATGGGGGAAGCCAAGGCGAAGAGCGCGAGGATAATGAACGAAGCCCAGAAAAGGGCCGCAGAACTTAAAGCCTCTTCAGAACAGTGGTGCATGGAAAACCTCCAGAGCTTTATGGAAGTTTTAAAAAAAATGGAGTCCACCGCCTACGGGGGGATAGAGAACATAAAAATCAAACAAAGGCAGGGCTTCGACAAAAGGAGCGAAGGCAAATGAAAAACGAATACAAAGTGCCTGTGGCGGCCCTTCTTAGGAATCTGGGATCGCAGCAGGAAGTGGAAATGGAAGTGAAAGCGCCCTCAGGAATAGGGGACTCCTTTTACGGGGTGAGGGTCGGAAGCCCCGTACATTTGAAGGCCGTCCTCTCTTCCATGCGTTCAGGAATCGAGGCGAAGGGGGAAATTTCCGCTGTCGAGGAGGGGAAGTGCTCGCGCTGCCTCAAAGAGGTAAAAAGGCCCGTAAAAGTGGAATTTTCGGCCTTTATGCCCTTTGAGCGGGAAGCGGGGGAAGCTTCCCCCATGAAGTGCGAAGTAGACGAAGGGGGGATTTACCCCCTTTCCGGCGACTTTGCCGATTTTGAGGGGCTCATCCGCGACGAACTCGCCCTCCAGCTTTCCATGATTAGGCTTTGCAAGCCCGACTGCAAGGGGCTTTGTCAAAAATGCGGAGTAGATTTGAACGAAGCCGGATGCCACTCCCACGAAAGGGAGCCCGATCCAAGGTTTGCAAAATTGGCCGAGCTGAAGGAACGAATGACAAAGTAGGGCTTTGGAATTACAATCTGAAAGTAAGCCCGAAGGATTAAAGGAGTCAGAATGGCGCTGCCCAAATATAAGACCTCGCGTGCCAACGTCCACACCCGCAGATCTGCATGGAAAGCAGATGCTACGACAACCAACAAATGCCCTAACTGCGGCAGGCCCACACTCCAGCATACGGCCTGTCCGTTTTGCGGCTATTGGCGCGGCAAGACTTACAAGGAAGCCATAAAGTACAAAAAATAGCGATACGAAGCTTTCTTGCCGCCACCCTGGAAAAAGGGTGGCGTAATTTTTATGTTTAGGAAGGCGCCTTATGGCCCACAGCGTCAACAGGCAAAGCCGCGAAAAAGGCGCGGCGCCCGGCAAATCCGTACAGACTTTGAGGCTGTGGAGGCGCACCCTCCAGAGGCTGCCCGAGCTAATGGAGAAGGCGGGAACAAGCTTCCCCCCCGCCCTCCTCATGCGCAGCCTGACCCACCGCTCTTTTTCCCACGAGCATCCGGACGCCCCCAATAACGAACGGCTGGAATTTTTGGGCGACTCCGTAATACAGTCGATAGCCACGATTTACCTTTTCAGCCGCTTTCCGGAAATGACGGAAAAGGAAATGAGCTCCCTTAGGAGGGCGGCGGTATGCGAAGAAGGCCTGGCCCAAATAGCCCTGGAGCTTTCTTTGGACCAATTCCTCCTCTTGGGAAAAGGGGCCGTAAGGGAGGGGGGCCGGCGCAGGCCCAGCCTCCTTTGCGACGCATTCGAGGCCTTGGTAGGGGCCGCATTTGTAAACGGGGGATGGGAAGGCGCTGAAAAGCTTGCAGGCCCCCCCTTGAGAAAAACGATAGACAGAAACCTTAAAAACCTTGAAGGTTCCAACCCGTACATGGATTGGAAAACTTCCCTTTCCGTACTTTCCCGCTCCATGGAGCTGGGAGAGCCTTCCTTTTCCACCTCCCTTGACGAGGGGGGGGAAGGATTTATAGCAACCTGCCTGCTTCCTTCAGGCGAAGTTTTGGCCGTAGGGAGGGGGAGGAAAAAGAAAACCGCGCAGGAAAATGCGGCCGAGCTCTCCTGCAAGGCGTTGCAAAAGAGGAGCGCACGGATCTAAAGACAATTGGAGGTTTATGGAAAAGCAGCCCCTTCGCCTTTTTAATTCCCTGACCAGAAGGGAAGAGGAATTCAAACCCAAGTCCCCGGGAAAAGCCGGGATATACGTGTGCGGGCCGACCGTGCAGGGAAAGGCCCACATAGGGCATATGCGCTCGGCCGTAGCATTCGACGTCCTGCGCAGATGGCTGGAAAAAAGCGGATATGAAGTGAACTTCATAAGGAATATCACCGATATAGACGACAAGATACTGAAAAAGGCCAGCCAGGAGGAAGAAGAGTGGTGGGCCCTGGCCTACAGGTTTGAAAGAAGCTTTGAAAGGGACTACAGGCTTTTAAACGTCCTTCCCCCCACTTACGAACCCAGGGCCACGGGGCAAATCCCGGAAATGGTGGAGCTTGTGGAAATCCTTCTCGAAAAAGGCTACGCCTACGTTTCCCCCCTGGCCTCAGGAGAAGGGGCGAACGTCTACTTTGACACGGAAAAGTGGAAAGAATACGGAGCGCTTACAAGGCAGGGAAGGGGCGAGGCGCCTACGGAAGAAGCGGAGGGAGGGGAAGGGAAGAAAAACCCCAGGGACTTTGCGCTCTGGAAGGCCCCAAAGCCGGGCGAACCCCCTTCAGCCTCTTGGGACGCGCCCTTTGGAAAGGGGAGGCCCGGATGGCACCTGGAGTGCTCGGCTATGAGCCACAGGTTCCTTGGCCGCGATTTTGACATCCACGGCGGGGGCCTGGACCTCCGCTTCCCCCACCACGAAAACGAGATGGCCCAGTCCCTGGCCGCCGGGTGGCCCACCGCCTCTTACTGGCTCCACTCCGCCTGGGTCACGCAAAAAGGCGAAAAGATGAGCAAATCCTTGGGAAACGGGCTGGGGGTGGGAGAAATATGCAGCGAGTTTTCCCCCTGGGCCCTCCGCTACGCACTTGCCTCCGTCCACTATAGATCCATGCTCGAATGGGGGGAAGAATGCGGAAAAGAGGCCGTGGAAGTCGAAAAGAGGATTTTGCGCTTTAAAGAAGAAGCGGAAAGCTTCCTGGGAAGAAGGATCGGAGAAGAGGAGGCCGAGCAGATCCCTCTGGAAAGCCTCCCCGAAAAATTCGTTTCCTGCATGAATGCCGATTTGAACGTGGGAGCGGCCCTGGCCGCCCTTTTCGATTTGCTTCGCTCTTTAAACTCCTCCATGCGTTCCTTTGGAGATAAGGGGGAAACGGAAAAAGGAATCTTGTCAGTCTTTTCCATGCTTTCGGTTTTAGGGCTCTTCCCACTCCCTGAAAAGGCGGCGCGGAGGGAAGAAGGGGACCCCCTCTCGCGCCTGGTGGAAAACTTGATAGAAAAAAGGGAAAAAGCCCGCCGGGAAAAAGACTTTGAAAAGGCCGACTCGATCCGCCGGCTTTTGAAGGAGGCGGGCATCGCCCTCGAAGACGGCAGGGCTTCCACTTCCTGGCGCCGCGTAAATACCGATGGGGGGATAAACTAAAATCCATGACCGCTTTCAGTTCTCTTAGCGACAAATTATCCAAAGTCTTTTCCTTTACCCACTCGAAGGGAAAGCTGAGCGAAAAAGATATAGACCGGACCGTGGCGGAAATCAGGACGGTCCTTCTGGATGCCGACGTCTCCCTCCCGGTCGTCCAGAAATTCTGCGCCCAGGTGAAAGAAAAAGCTTTGAGCTCCCAAGTCTCAAAGTCATTGAACCCCAGCGAGCAGGTTGTAAAAATCGTGTACGGGGAGCTGGAAA
Organism: Aeriscardovia sp.; assembly: GCA_017537945.1. Lineage (GTDB taxonomy): Bacteria > Actinomycetota > Actinomycetes > Actinomycetales > Bifidobacteriaceae > RGIG1476. The sequence continues at coordinate 6,531 of JAFYJT010000050.1, read as the reverse complement.
GCGCCCTTGGGGAGGGGATTGAAAGGCCGTTGCGCTTTTCCAAAGTCCCGCCCACGGTAATAATGCTTTTGGGGCTGCAAGGAGCGGGAAAAACCACCCTGGCCGGAAAGCTGGCGTACTGGCTGAAACAGACCGGCCATTCCCCCCTGCTGGTGGCGGCCGACCTTCAGAGGGCCGCGGCCGTAGAACAGGTTTCCAAAGTGGCTTCCGAGGCCGGGGCCGGGATTTACACGCCTGATCTCGGCGGATGGATGAGCCGGAAAAACCCGGTGAAAGTCTCAAGGGACGCGGTAGAGTACGCCAAACGGAAACTGTACGACGTAGTCATAATCGACACTGCCGGCCGCTTGGCCGTAGACGAAGCCCTCGTAAAGGAAGCCTCCCAGATAAAAAAGGCCGTGGAGGCGAACGAAGTTTTACTGGTAGTCGACTCCATGATAGGCCAGGACGCGGTGAAAGTGGCCGAAGCCTTCGACAAGGGCGTGGGCTTTACGGGGATCGTCCTTACGAAGCTGGACGGGGACGCGAGGGGGGGCGCCGCGCTCTCGGTAACCGGGATGACCGGAAAGCCGGTGCTTTTCGCCTCGGACGGCGAAAGGCTGAAGGACTTTGAAGTCTTCCATCCCGACCGCATGGCCAGCAGAATCCTCGACATGGGCGACACCCTCACCCTCATAGAGAAAGCCGAAAAGGAATTTGACGAAAAAAGCGGCGAAGAGGTAGCCAAGAAAATCAAAGAGGGCAGCTTCGGGCTGGACGATTTTGTAAGCTCCCTCGAGCAAATCAGAAAAATGGGCTCCCTGAAAAAAATGCTCATGATGCTCCCAAGCATGAACCAGTACAGAAACCAGATAGAGGACATGGATGAAGGGAGGCTGGACAGGATTACCGCCATCATTTCCTCCATGACCCCCGAAGAAAAGTCCAACCCCGAAATTATCAACGGCTCCAGGAGGGCGAGGATAGCCAGGGGGTCGGGAACGAATGTAAGCGAAGTAAATTCCCTCCTCTCCCGTTTTGCCCAGGCGTCCAAAATGATGAAAAAAATGGGGCCCAACATCGCCGCAGGCCCTATGATGGGGGATCTGGGAATGGGCCTTCCCGCCGCAAAGTCGCCTTCAAAGAAGGGCTCCGGGAAAAAGAAGAAATTCAAGTCCGGCAACCCGGCCAAAAGGGAGCAGGAAGAAAAGGCCCTTTTGGAAAGGCTGAACAACAAAAAGCTGGAGTAGGATGGGCGCCCTTCACGTCGTCTGCTGGGTCCTGACCTCCTCCTTTGCCGCATGGCTTCTTTTGCGCCTCATCCCTGCAGGCCTGGATTCCAGGAGGCCTTTGACCGAGCTGATAGCGCTCTGCCCCTACGCCGCGGTTGGGGAAGCGCTGTTTACCGTCGTTTCCTACGGAAGCGGGGACTGGGGATGCGGAATTTTGGGGAGCATCTTCACCGCCTGGGAAATATGGTTCATGAGGTCTTACTTTTTTGGGAAAAGGCCTAAAGCCTCAGGCCCCCTTTTAACGGTCATGACCCTGAACTGCAGGTACGGCAGGGCAGACGCGGATGAAATTGAAAAATTTGCCGAAAAAGAGGGCGTGGACGTGCTGGCGCTGCAGGAAGTAAGCCCGGAATTAAAGGAAAAAGTGTCACGCTTCGCTTCTTTCCCCTACCAAGCTTCAGGCGAAGAAAGCGGGGAGGACAACGGGGGGTTCAATATGATCCTGAGCCGCAAAAAGCCCCTCGCCTCCATGCCTTCCAGCGTGGATCTTTGCGCGGCCCAGTGCCCGGCAATAAAGCTTGAATTTGAAGGGAAGACCCTCCTGGCCGCCAGCGTGCACCCCAAGTCCCCCCACCGCGGGGGCGCGTACTGGGGGTGGGGCGTGAGCCACCTGGCCTCTTTTCTCTGCTACCTGGGAGAGGAAGTCAGAATGCCAAAATTCTGCCCCAAATTGGGGCTTAAAGAGCCGAAGGCCGAAAAGCGGGCCGACTATGCGCTAGTTATGGGGGACATGAATTCCTCCTTGGACCTCCCCTCTTTCCGGGCCGTCCTCCGATCGGGGATGAAGGATTCTTCCATGGACGCCCATACGGGCCCCCACCCCACCTTCCCCGCCACCTGGAAGGGGTGGCACGAGGCCTTGGAATTGGACCACGTCCTCCATTCTTCCGGCCTTAGGAGTTATTTTGTAAAGACGAAAAAGATTTCCGGAAGCGACCATTTGGCCCTTGTAAGCCGCCTTGGAAAAGAAAAGGGCGCAAGTACTATACTGTAACTTGAAATGCGCCGGCAGCCCCCTCTCGCGCGGCGCAGGCAAAGCGATGACTGATTTGTTTATGCCCCACTTAAATGGAAAGGTCAGATTTCTTTTAAAAATAAGGAGTTAATGCCGTGTCTACGAGGATTAGGCTAAAGCGTACAGGAAAGATTCATGACCCTCAGTACCGCGTGGTGGTGGTCGATCAGCGCAAAAAGCGCGACGGGGAAGCGATAGAGGAAGTGGGCTACTACAACCCGAACCCCAATCCCTCCCTCATCCACATAGATTCGGAGAAGGTCCAGCGCTGGCTGTCTTTGGGCGCCCAGCCTTCCGATCCCGTCCTGGTCCTTCTTAAAATCACGGGCGACTGGCAGAAGTTCAAGGGACTTCCCGGAGCCGAAGGCACTTTGAAGATGCCGGAACAAAAGGTGAGCGTCCAAAAGAAGGTCGAAGAGGCTTCCGACGAAGCCCAGGCCCTCAAAGCCAAGCACGCTGCCGACGAGGTCGGAGAATAGAAGAAAATCTTTAAGAGGCCCTGGCGCGCTGGAAGTTCTTCTTTCTGCGGCTTTTTCTTTTTTGTTTTCCGTTTTGATTTGAAGGCTTCAAGATGGATTTAGTCAGAGTTGGAAAGGTGACTAGGCCCCACGGGCTCAAAGGCGAAGTCGTGTTTTTCCTAACGAGCGACGAGCCTGAAAAACGCCTGAAAAAGGGCGCCCCCCTCTTTGACGGGGAGGGGGCCAAGTACACGGTGAAAGGCAAAAGGGATTTTAAGGGCCAGACCCTACTCTCCCTTTCCCAGGTGGACTCCAGGGAAAAAGCGGAAGCGATGAGGGGCAAAGAGCTTTTTGCCGAAGCCGGAAAATCGAGCGAAGGGGAAATCTACTTCAAAGACCTTGTAGGGCTTGAAGTGGAAACCGAAGACGGAGGGAAAGTGGGCTCCGTCTCAGACGTTTTCGACGCCCCCCAGATCCTGCTTGAAGTAAAGCGGGAGGGGGAGAAGTGCCTTATACCCTGGGCAAAAGAATTTATAACGCAAGTGGACTTAAAAAGGGGGAAAATTATAATGAACCTTCCTACGGGCCTTTTAGCGGCATGCAGCTACTGATCCGGCCTGGCCTACTTCAAAGCAGGTGACATGATTTTTCGATCGCAATTCAGCGGCCCGCGCAAAACCGGAGAGTACTGGCTGGACGCCCTAAGCCTGTTCCTTATGCTGATGTGCGCCACAAGCTCCATGAGCATGGGCCGGGCCCTGGCCATGTGGTGCTTTCTGCTCGCCCTCCTCTTCCAGACTTTGGCCTACGGTTTGGACGAGCTGGTAAGGATAAAGATTTTTAAAATCGGCCCCCAGGGGCTTAAAGATCTTAAGGACGGGACCATGAGCAATCCGGATTTTAAGTCCGTGCCCCCGCAGGACCTTCCCGGAACCCAGTTCATGCAGAGGGCCCCTCAAAACGGGAACTTCCTCGTGGCCAAAGGATCCTTCAAGACCCTTTTGATGTGGAGGACGATAATGGGCTTTATAGCGGGCGCTTTTGTAGTGGTAGGCTTTATAGGCGCGATTTTTTAATGCGGATAGACCTCATCTCCATTTTCCCTTCCTATTTTGACGCCCTGAAGCTCGGCCTTTTTGGAAAGGCCGTGGAAAAAGGCGCTTTGGAAGTAAATTCCATAGACCTTCGCGATTTTGCGCCCGGCGCCCACCGGTCCGTGGACGACTCCCCTTTGGGAGGGGGCGCCGGCATGGTGATGAAGCCCGAAGTCTGGGCGAAGGCCCTGGAAGAGACGGTGGGGGAAGGGAGCCCCCTCATCTTGTACCCCTCCGCCTCTTCCCCCCTTTTTACCCAAAAAAAGGCGCACGAGACGTCGAAAGAAAAGTGGCTGGTAGTTTGCTGCGGAAGGTACGAAGGGATAGACGAAAGGGTGTGGGGGTGGTGCCGCTCCAAGGGCTGGAGGACGGAGGGCTTCTGCATAGGGGACTACATACTTTCAGGCGGGGAAAGCGCCGCCTGCGTCATGCTGGAAGCGGTGTGCAGGCTCATTCCCGGCTTTATGGGGAATGCCGAGTCCCTGGAGGAAGAATCCTACGAAAAAGGGATACTGGAGCACGACCAGTACACCCGGCCCTTTGTCTGGAGGGGGATTAAGGCCCCCCAAGTCCTGATTTCCGGCGACCACGGAAAGGTAGGCAGGTTCAGGCGCGAAGAAGGCCTTAAAAAGACCGACAGGTTCAGGCCCGATCTTATAGAAAAGCTTTGGTGCAGGGATTTAGGCAAATCCGACGCCGGGCTTTTAATGGAATTGGGATGGGACCTGACGGGAGAGCATCCTAAAAAGGAGGATTAAAAATGAAGATGACCGAAGAAATGAAGGGGTTCGTGGACCACAACCTGTGCTACGTGGCCACGGAAAGCGACGAAGGAAAACTGGATTTGGGCCCCAAGATGAGCATGCGCGTCCTGGACGATTCGCACCTTATGTATTTTGAAAGGACGGCCGGGCAGACCTACAGGAATTTGGAAGCCAACGGGAAAATCTGCATAGCTTCGGCAAACCTGGAAGAGAAAAGGGGCTTCCGCTTTTACGGGAACGTAGTCCTGCACAAAGACGGAAAAATCTTCGAAGACGCCTGCGCATACGCCGAGGAGCACTCCCTCAAGAAGCCTACGGTAGTGCCCGTTATAGAAGTTACCGAAATACAGTACCTGGATCCGGCCAGGGCCGGAAAAGACTACAGGGGATAGTTTTTTACCTTACGACCCTGAAGTGCCCCGGATCGTGGGACGTGTCCTTAGGCTCCGGGGCTTTTTCAATGGAGCCGAAAGGCATTTGCGCGTCCAGGATCCAGTCCGGATCCGTTTCGTAGGCCGCCCTTACCGCGGTATCGAGGCCCAAAAAGTGCTGGAGGCTGGCCCCCAGGCCGATTTTTGAAAGGCCCAGCCACATGGCGTATTCGTCCATCCCGATTTCCTGGGCCATAAACCTGTCTACGGAAGGGGCGTACTCTTTAAAGCTGCTTTTGAGGGCCCTCCCTATTTTCGAATCGTTGAAGAAAAGGATGGTGCCGTTTCCTTTGGAAAAGCTTTCGCAAAGGTCCCTCCTCCTATCGAGCACTTCCTTTTCCCCGGGGCAGGCTTCATAATTCTTCTCCAGGGCTATAGGCACCAAGTCCTTCCAGAAAAGCATGCTTTCCTTCCCCAAAAGGAGCAGGATCCTTTGGGAGCGGGCGTTGAACGAAGAAGGCACCAGGGAAAAAATCTCTTTAAGGTAGGCCGTCAGCTCTTCATCCTTTATGTCCGCCTTTCCCAAATGGTATACGCTATGCCTTCCTTTAAGGGTGGAAAGCCACTCCCGTCCCGCTTGCAAATCCGTCATTTTTTTCCGCCTTCTTTAAAATTTTGCACGCTGTAGATCCTGAGCTCATGGTTTTCAGAGTTTCCAGTGCGAAGGGACTGAAATCTTCTTTTTCCCTTTCCGCTACAATATACCCCCCGGGCCTGAGCAAATTTATGGAGGCGGAAAGAATTTTTTCAAATTCAGGGCTTTTCATGCCGTAAGGGGGGTCGAGGAAGATAAGGTCAAACCCGCCTTCTTTGCAGCCCTCCAAGAATTTTTCCGCCTTCATGCAGCGGATTTCCACCTTTTTCCCGCTTTTTTGCAAAGGGAGGGCGTTTTTTTTAAGGCAGGCCGCGGCCTGCCTGGAAGAATCTACGGCAAAAAGCCCTTCGGCGCCCCTGGAAAGGGCCTCAAGCCCCAAGGCCCCGCTTCCGGCGAAAAGATCCAAAACCTTCCCTTTTACCCCTCCCCTGGCTTCAAGGGAGGAGAAAACGGCCTCTTTAAGCTTGGAAGTCGTGGGCCTCGTCCCGCTTTTTGGAACTTCAAGTTCCAGGCCCTTGTATTTTCCGGCTATTATCCTCATCAGAACCTTGTTAGAAACGAGCGGTACTTTTCCAAAAATTCGCCGCATTTTTCATCCAGAAGGGGAAAGTCCGAAAAATCCAGCCTTGCCGCCTCTTTTTTCGCGTTCTGCAGGATGTCGAGATCCTTCATCACGCTCAAAAACTTGAAGGAGGAGGACTTTCCCGCCTGTTCTCCCCCCAGCACGTCCCCTTCCCCCCTGTTTTGCATGTCGAAAGCGGAAATCTGACCGCCGGTGGAAGCTTCCTTCATAATTTCCAGCCTTGCCTGCGCCTCTTCTTCCGGCTCTTTTGAAATGAGGAAGGTCCAGGCGGGCGTGCCGTCGCGCCCCACCCTCCCCCGGAACTGGTGCAGCTGCGAAAG
>JAFYJT010000049.1 GCA_017537945.1 Aeriscardovia sp. | reverse complement strand
GGAAACATTTGAAAGTCTGAATCGGTAGCGGAAAACGGGATTTTTCCTTTAAACTCTGTTTGAAAGCATAAAGGGAGGGCCAATGGGCAAAATAAGGTTCGCAAACGTCATCTTTGAAAATCCCCTGCAGGAAGAAAGGCACCCAAGGCTCTTTTATAGGGGCAGCGGGCAGGCCTGGAAGGAGGGCAAGGCCCACTTCCTTTCCCCTTCCTCCTCCTTCGACTTCACCACCTACTTCAATTCCCTTTCCATAAAGAAGCTGCGCCTTTACACTTCAGCTTCCTCTTTTTCCCTGCACTTGGAAATTAGGGGGGGGGAGTGCGAAGTGAGGCGGGGGAGCGCCGGAAACTTCTCCCACGAAGGGGAATTTGAAGATGAAGCATTGACCGTCCCGGCTTCGCCACAATGGCAGTCCTTTGAAGTCCCTTTCAGCCCTAAAGAAAGCGACGTGCTCCTGTCTTTTGCCATAAAAACGTTTGAAGAAAAAGTGGAGGTAGGGGAATGCTACTGGGAGGTGGAAAGCGAAGAAAAGGAAGAAGCCAGGCTCGCTATAGTGTCTACGACGTTTAAAAAGGAAGCCTACATCCAAAAAACCATAAAGGCCCTTAAAGAGGGCTTTTTTGAAGAGTTCGCAACCTCCCACTTTTTTGTGATAGACAACGGCAGATCTTTGGACGCCGCCTTGGGGGATAAAAACGTGTCAATCATCCCCAACCCCAACGTGGGGGGATCCGGAGGGTTTGCCAGGGGAATGATGGAAGCCGTAGGGGGGGAAGGGAAGTTTACCCACGTGCTTTTAATGGACGACGACGTGGAAATATGCGCCGAATCGGTAAAAAGGACCGTCCGGCTCCTTTCCATTTTGAAGCCCGAGTGGAAAGAAGCTTTTATAGCCGGGGCCATGCTCAATTTCGACAATAAAAACCTCCAGATGGAAGATACGGGCTTTATGACGCCCGAGGGCCGCTTCGCCCCCCAGAAGCCCGTGCTCGGGATGGACCAGGTGGAGGGCCTGGTCATGAACGAAACTTTCGAACCTTTGAAAGAAATGAAGAAGCAGGGGTACGCCTCCTGGTGGTACTGCGTCATTCCAGTAGGAGAAATTAAAAAAACAGGCCTCCCGCTCCCGCTATTTTTAAGGGGGGACGATGCAGAGTACTCCCTTAGGGCAGGGGCCAAACTCATCACCATGAACTCCATAGGCCTTTGGCATATGGCATTCCAGGTTAAGTACAGCGCGGCGGTAGAAAGGTACGAAGTAGTAAGGAACGTATTTGCGGCCAGGTTCGCCACGGGCTTCGCCCCTGATTCCGACTTCCTTTACGACATGAAGAATTCCGTCAGGCTTGAACTTAAAAAATTCGGGTACGACAACGCCTCCCTCGTTCTTGACGGGTTCGAGGACTTCCTGAGGGGGCCGCGCTTCCTTTCCAACCCCTTGAGGGCCGAAGAGGCCTTCAGGCGCGCCAACAGGGTGCAGGAACAAATGGTGGATTTTTCCACGCTTCAGGCTCGCGCCTCCAATGTCCCCGAGCTTCAGGACTTTGACGTTTTTTCCCTTACCCATCAGGAGATCTACGCCAGAGGGGGGAGGATCCTCCCAGAGAGGCTCTTCGACTTTGCGGCCCAAAACGGGCAAAGGCTGATAAAGACGCGCGGCAGGGGCTACGCCGTAATTCCTGCAGAAGGCTGGGACTACCCGGCATCAGAAATCCGCGGAAAGAGGGTGCTCGTCCTCATAGACTGGTTCAACCGGAAAGGATGCATAAGGACCAAGGATCGGGAAAGGTTCGAACAGATTTCAAGACGCTATGCGCGCGACATACGCTACTTTAAGACCCATATCCCCCACCTCAAGAGCATTTGGGCTTCGGCCGGCGCCGTTTTTATTACCGAGCGCTTCTGGGAGGAATACCTGCAAAAGGCGAAGGCTTTGATGGAGGAATAAAGCGCCTTTTTGAAGAGTTGAACTATAAAATCGAAGTAGGAGAAAAATCCCTCCAGCAAGGAGAAATTTATGAAATACATGGCAGATGAGGACGCGGCCCTGGCGCTCAAGAGCGCCGGAGACCTGAGCGCGCTTTCTACAAAGAAGGTGCTCGTCCTGGGCGCCACCGGCATGGTGGGCTCCGTGCTTTCCTACGCCCTGGATCGCGCGGGCGCTTTTGTGACTGCTGCAGGCAGGGACGCAAAACTGTTGGAAGAGAGGTTCAAAGACGCCCAGATTAAGACTATGGAGATCTTTGACGTCACCAACCCGGTAATAATCCGCCAGGCCGTGACTTCTGATTCTTTCGACTTTATCGTAGACTGCGCCGCCCCTGCGGATCCTAGGACCGCCTTGGAGGAGCCGGTTGAAGTGTTGAGGGACAACTTCTTCGGGCTTGACAACGTCCTTTCGGTCCTGGCCGAAGACGTGAAAGCGGCCGAAAGGCGCGGCCGGAAAGCCGAAACCCCCGTGGTCCTTTTCGTTTCCAGCAACGCAATATACGGGCATGACGAAGAGGGGGCGGCATGTGAAAAGTGCTCCGGAGTTATAGATTTCACTTGCCCCTTCGGCGCCTATGCCGTGTCAAAGGGCGCTTCCGAAGCCCTGGGCGCGGCATATTCGCGCCAGTACGGGCTGGACGTCCGGGTGGCTAGGCCCGGGATAGTTTACGGCCCCGAGTTTATACCCGGAGACACCAGAGCCTTCGCCGTGGTGTTTTCAAAGGCCGTTGCCGGAAAGGACCTCACTCTTCCCGAAGGCCTTGCGGGGCTCAGGGGCGAAGTCACCTACGTGTCGGACTGCGTTGCCGGCCTTCTGGCCATCCTCGCCCGCGGCGAGGAAGGGGCCTACAACGTGTCCAACAGCGAAGCCGAGATCGATCTTGCCACCGCCATTAAAGGCGTGGCCAAGGAAGCGGGAGTAGAAGTGAAAGAAGAAGCCTGCGGCCTTCCGAAGTGCTCCGAGGGCTCTTGCTGCGGAGGAAGCTCTTCTTCCTGCTGCACTGGGAAGGAAGGCTCCGAGTGCTGCAAAGGCAAAGATGAGTGCTGCGGAAAAGAAGAGGACAAGGGCGAATGCGCCTGCGGATGCGACCAGGATCCGTGCGGATGCGCCAAGCCCTCCTCAAAAGAATGCTCCGACGGCTCTTGCTGCGGAGGAAGCTCTTCTTCCTGCTGCACCGAGAAGGAAGGCTCCGAGTGCTGCAAAGGCAAAGATGAGTGCTGCGGAAAAGAAGAGGGGGGGCACCACTTCCCGCGCCTCGTGCAGCTTAACTGCGAGAAGCTGAGGAAGCTCGGATGGGATCCGCAAATCGGCCCTGAAGACGGCATAAGCCTTTCGCTCAAGGCGCTGAAGAAGTAAGCTTTGTCCTCAACAGGCGGGTCTTCTCATTAGAAGATCCGCTTTTGTTATTTTTGTTATTATAAGCTCTGTGAAACGAGCGCACGCGGCAGCAAATGCGATCAAGCCTTCCACAAGCAAGGTCCGGCGCAACTGGATAATCCTCAAAGCCCTTGTGCACACCGATTTTAAGCTTCGCTACCAGGGGTCTTTTTTAGGGGTCATTTGGTCAGTGCTCGAACCGCTCATGATGTTTGCCGTCATGTATGTGGTGTTTGCAAAGTTTTTGAGGATGTCGGACGGGACCCGGACGTATCCGGTAGTGCTGCTTTTAGGGATAAGCTCGTGGCAATTTGTCACTGATTCTACGAACGTGGGCCTAAGATCCATCGTGGACCGCGGGGACATGCTTAGAAAAGTGCACTTCCCCAATTACATAGTCGTAGTGGCCGCCACCATGGGCGCGCTCATAACTTATGGCATCAACCTCGGAGTGGTATTAATCTTCGCTTTTGGCTACAGGGTGGATTTTACCTGGCGGGTAGTGCTTGTGCCCTTGAACATTATTGAGCTGTACTGCGTCACTTTGGGCATCACCCTTATTATGGCCACCATGTACGCCTACTACAGGGATATAGCCCATATTTGGGACGTGCTACAGCAGGTAATAATGTACGGGATGCCGATAGTCTACCCTCTAAGCTACGTTTTGAGGCGCAGGGGGATAGTGGGAAAGCTTGGAAAGCTGGAACTTTTGAATCCCTTCGCCCAGTTTATACAGGATATACGCCACAACCTTATAGCTCCCGCAACCCAACAGACCATCTGGGACCTTTATCCTAACAGCTTCTGGTACCTTAAAGCCGTGCCCATAGTCCTAATGGTGGTGTTTCTCTTCTTGGGCGTCCTAATATTTGGCAAGCACAGCAAGAGGTTTGCAGAGGTGATGTGATGGCGGGGAAGAACACGGCCGCGCCTAATGAGGCTTTCCCCTTCATGGATGCCCCTACGGTTTTAAGGTGCAAAAACGTCTACAAGGATTTCAAGCTCCCGACAGAACAGGCCACGGGGTTGAAGCAGGCCGTCATCAACTGGACCAAGGGGGTGAGAGGGTACAAAATCCAGCACGTTCTAAAGGGCATCACTTTCTCCGTGCACAAAGGGGAATTTTTCGGAATAGTGGGCAGAAACGGGGGGGGCAAGAGCACTCTGCTGAAGATAATCTCCCAAATCTATTACCCCAATAAAGGGACGGTGTCCGTAAAGGGCAGGCTAGTACCGTTTATAGAGCTGGGGGTAGGGTTCAACCCCGAGCTTACCGGAAGGGAGAACGTGTATCTAAACGGTGCCATGCTCGGCTTTTCCAAATCCGAAATAAGCGCCATGTACGAAAGCATCGTCTCTTTTGCAGAGCTTGAAGAGTTTATGGATCAAAAGCTCAAAAACTACTCTTCCGGGATGCAGGTGCGCCTTGCCTTCTCCGTGGCCGTAAAGGCCCAGGCCGACGTTTTGGTTCTGGACGAAGTCTTGGCCGTAGGGGATGAATCCTTCCAAAGGAAATGCGACGACTACTTTACGCAAATAAAAAAGGATCCGGAAAAGACCGTGATCCTGGTCACCCATGACATGGGCGCCGTCAAACGGTACTGCTCCAGGGCCATGCTAATAAAAGACGGGCAAATCGCCTCCATAGGGGACAAAAACGCCGTCGCCGAAGAATACACGCTTTTAAACCTCGAAGCGGATCGCCAGCTGGCGGCGGCAAGGAACGCCAAAAGGGAGAATGGGAAAGTGTGGCCCGAAGGCCTCAGCGAAAGGTGCCCGGTCCTGCGCACTTTTGCCGTTTCCAAGCCCCTGATAGGGAGCGACGAAAAATTTGTGTTCGGAGTAGAGTACGAATTTAATGAGGACAGCGATTTTTACCTTGCAATAGCGATAAACGACGTAAGGCGCGGAGGGATAACTTACGACAGCGGAGCCAAGACCTTTAGAATGACCCGCCGCGGGAGGAATACCGTCTACTTCAGCTTTCCCGTGAACCTTTTCAACAACGGAGAGTTCACCATCTACACTTCCCTGCGGGTCCCCTCCCTTAAAGACGACGGCTTTACGGAAATGGTGGGGGTGGCTACCGGGGACAACGCCTGCTCCTTTATCGTGAGGGATCCCAGAAATGCCGATTACGCCCTCCTTTCGGACAGGGCCGCAGTAATAACGGCAAAGTCGGAAGACGTGGAGACCCTGCAGTGGAACGCCTGGCGCCCCGGCGCCCCCCAAGTTACGGCTGAAGCCAGGAGGAGGGAAGAACGGACGAAGGACCCCCTGGAGCACAGGCGCGCAGAGCTCCTGGAGAGGATCGAAGAAATAGAGACCATACGGCAGAGGATCGTAAATGAAGCGAAGCTTGAAAAGCTGAGAAAACAGAAGGCCGCAGGGGTGGAGAGGGTGGTTCCAATAGCCCCCGGGGTCCTCAGGCGCCTTTCGGGAGTAGATCTTAGCGGGAGGGTGGCGCAGATTACCCTCGACGACGTCAAGCTCACAGAAGAGGAGATGAGCGAAATGACGGGCTCTAGCGAGGAAGCCAGGCTGGTGGAGGAACTGGACCAGATAGACGAGCAAATAGCAAAAAAGGCGGAAAAGAAGAAGGAGGAGGGAAGATGACGGACTGGGAAGAAGCGGCGAAGATAGTGTTTCCGTATTCGGACGGGGAAACGGACTATGCCACCCTCCCCCTCTACGCGCTTGACTGGACGCATCCGGTGCAAAAAAAAGAGCTTTTCGACCCCTCCTTTGCAACAAGGCCCCTGCGCTTGGCCACTCCGGAAGCGTTTAGATCCTTCCAGCACACCCCGCTTCCCACTTTTGAAGGCTTTCGGGTGGGCGGAAGGAGGGTCATAGGCTTGAAAACCGGCCGCTCCGTCAGCCTCTGTTCTTATTTCAACGCTTTTCCCGCGGCCTTTTGGGCCAGGTTTACAGACGTAAAGTCCGTGCGCCTCTCATTTGGCGCCTCCGGGAAGGGGGTGGCGGAAGTCTGGAAAAGCGACGCGGCAGGGAGGGACTCTAGGCTGTGGAGGCAGCCTTTCGAAGGGGAGGCGGATTTTTCCCCGGTTTTCAATATTGGAAACATGGCCGAAGGAGGGTACCTTTGGCTCGACGTCCACGCCGAGGAGGCTTCGGTTTTGGACGGGGCTTCCTGGCAGGTGCCTGCATCTTCTGAAAGCGCCCTGCAGGATGTGTGCATAACCACCTTCAATTCCCCCCGCTCTGCCGCCAGGGCGGTCCTTCAGGCCTGCAAGGCGGGAAGCGTGAAGGAGGTTATCTGCGTCGATCAGGGATCGAATCCGGCAACAAGCGACCCCGACTTCGCTTCCCTCCCCCGCTCCTTTCCGGAATTTAAATATATAAGGCAGAAAAACCTTGGCGGGGCGGGGGGCTTCGCCCGGGGCATGGCGGAGGCCCTGAAAGGGGGAGGGGACGACTTTGTCCTCATGGATGACGACGCATCAGCCGAAGGGGAGACGCTGGAGAGGATTTCAGTATTCCAAAAGCACTGCATTTCCCCGGTCATCGTAGGGGCGGGCATGCTCCATTCCGACTCCCCTTCCTCCCTCTTTACCTTTGGGGAAGTCGTAGACTGGGCAAGAATCTGGTTCTCCTCCTCCCTGGATCTTGGGTACAACCATGACTTTTCCGCCCTCCCCCTCCGGGAAAGCCCGCGCCTGCATAGGCGATGCAACGAAGACTATAACGGCTGGTGGCTTTGCTCCATTCCGCGCAGGGCCGTAGAAAAAATAGGCCTGCCCCTCCCTGTCTTCATAAAGTTCGACGACATAGAGTACGGCGTAAGGGCAAAAAAAGCGGGAATACCCTCCATCTGCCTGCCCGGGACTGCGGTTTGGCATCCGGCCTGGCACCTCAAAGAGACTTTGGGCTGGGTGGAGTACTTTGTCGAGAGGAACCGCTTCCTTATGGCCCTCCTCTACAAGGAAGGCCCTGAAGGGGTGTTCAAGGCCTCTTTAAGGGCCCAAAGCAACCTCGGCATTCGGATGGAGTACGCTTCGATGGCCCTAAGGAATGCGGCGCTTAAAGACCTCCTTTCCGGCCCGCGGGCGATTCTTGAAGCGCAGGGGGGCAAAAAGGAGGAAGCCGAGCGCCTAAGGAAGTCAATGGAGCCCCCCGCCCTTCCTCCTTCACTCCTCCCCCTCCCCGCCTCGCAAATCCCCGATCCGGCGGGGGTTGCCAAAGCCCAACGGGCAAAGAAAGTCGCCCTGGGGCTTTTGAACGCAGCCCTCCCGGGGGGAGGGACTCTGAAGGAAGTGGGGTCTTCAGGCTCGTGGCTGGCCATGGCGGGATGCTCTTTGGCGGAGGTCTATAACGGAGAAGGGAAGGCGAAGCTGGTAAAGAAAAACGCCCCCCTCTTTAGGAAGCTCTACCTTGAAAACATCCGTCTGACTTCGGAGCTTGTAAAAAACTGGGTCCCCCTCTCAAAGGCCTACAGGGAAGCGGATTTGGGCTCTTTTGAAAGCTGGGAGGCTATTTTTTCCCGTTCCTGAGCATGGGGAGGACCTTTTTTTCAAATATCTCGAGCGCGGAAGCTATGGTCTGATCCATGTTGTAGTAAGCGTACTCCCCGAGCCTCCCGCCGAATACCACTTTCTTTTCTTCCTTTGCCATCGCTTCATATCCGGCCAGCATGTCTTTATCCTTCCGGGTGCCTATGGGGTAGTAAGGCTCGTCGTCCTTGCCGGCAAATCTGGAATATTCATCCCACACCACGGTTTTTTTGCTCTCGAATACTTCTTTTCTTTCCGGATTGAAAGCTTTAAACTCTATGGAACGCGTGGAAGGGTCAGTCATATCCGATTTGTTTAAAACCGGGCAGCCCTGGAAACTTTCCAGATCATACCTTTTTTCCTTAAAGTCTATGGTCCTCCACCCCAAAACGCCGCAGCGGTATCCGAAGTACCTGTCGATGGGGCCGGTGTAAACGGTGGGAAGATCTTTTGGCACGGAAGAATCCTCAAAGTAGTCGCACTCGAGCCTCACTTCTATTTTCGGATCCTGGATCATAGAGCCAAACAAACTGCAGAACCCTTCCTTAGGCTGCCCTTGGTAAGGGTCGGTAAAGTAGGAGGCGTCGTAATTAAAGCGTATGGGGAGGCGGGTGAAAATGGAGGCCGTAAGGTCGCGGGGGTCGGTCTGCCACTGCTTGTAGGTGTAGTCCCTGATGAAGGCCTCGTAAAGATCGCGCCCTATAAGGGCTACGGCCCTCTCTTCAAGGCTTTTTGCGTCCTTCAATGCCCCCTCGGTCTTGGACTCCACCAGCTTCTTTGCCTGCTCGGGGCTCATGGCCGAACTGTAGTACTGGTTTATAGTGCCCAGGTTTATGGGCATGGGGTAAATTCTTCCTTCGTGCAATGCAAAAACGTGGTGCCTGTAGCTTGTAAAAGAAGAGAAGCGGTTCACGTACTTCCACACTTTTTCGCTTTTTGTATGGAACAAGTGCGCCCCGTACTTGTGGATTTCGATGCCCGTGTCGCGGTCGAAATAAGAGTAGGCGTTTCCGCCTATGTGGTTCCTCTTGTCGATTACAAGAGGGCTGTAGCCCTCTTCGGCGGCCCTCTGGCTGATTGTCAGCCCAAAGAGCCCCGCGCCCACTACCAAAAGGTCGTATTTTTTCACTTTTCCCCCTTTCTATACTTCAAAATTGTAAGGCATGGGGGCATCTGCTATACTGAAGAGGCCTCAGCGCGGTGCCACCCCGCCGAACCCCCCCAGGGCAGAAATGCAGCAAGGGCAGGCGGCCCCTGGCAGGTGCGCTGAGGCTTTTTTTAATCCTCCCCCCTTTCTTATGTAGTCTTATATAGTAAGGATCCTTCTGCACCAACCCCCTTCAAGGAGAACGAATTGGAAGACGCGCGCCCGCTTTACCCTTTGGCCTTTAAAGATTTCCCTCAAACGCCGGATTTTCCAGAAATGGAAAAAGAAATCCTTTCCTATTGGAGGAAGGAAAACACTTTTGAAAAGTCTATGGCGAGGAGGAGGGGAGCGGGGGAGTTTGTGTTCTTCGACGGGCCGCCTTTTGCCAACGGCCTTCCCCACTACGGGCACCTCCTTACCGGATACGCCAAGGATGTGATTCCCCGTTACCAGACCATGCGGGGCAAAAAGGTGGAAAGGGTGTTCAACTGGGACACTCACGGGCTGCCGGCCGAGCTGGAAGCCGAAAGGGAGCTGGGCCTCACTTGCAAAGCGCAGATAGACCAGATGGGGGTGGCCCTCTTCAACAGGAAGTGCAGGGAGAGCGTTTTAAAGTACTCTTCCAAGTGGAAGGAATATATAAACAGGCAAGGCAGGTGGGTAAGCTTCGAAAGCGGGATAAAGACCATGGATCTGCCCTACATGGAGTCGGTAATCTGGGCCTTTAAGGAGCTTTTCAAGAAAGGGCTCATTTACAACAGCGAAAGGGTGCTCCCCTATTGCCCGGTCGACGAAACCCCCCTTTCCAACCATGAGCTCCATATGGATTCCGACGTTTACAAGCCCAGGCAGGACAGGACCGTAACCGTAGCGGTAAAACTTAAAAACTCGCCTGCCTACCTCCTGTTTTGGACCACCACCCCTTGGACCCTCCCCTCCAACTTGGCCATGGCGGTGGGGCCCGAAATTGAATATGTAAAAGCGCGTTGCTCTACCGGCCCAATGGCTGGGAAAAGCGTATACATCGCCAAAAGCAGGCTGGAAGCCTACAAAAAAGCCCTAGGGGAGGTGGAAATAGAGCGAACCTTAAAGGGGAAGGACATGGAGGGTTGGGAGTACTTCCCCCCCACCGACTACCTCTCCAATCCGGAGCTGCCCTGGTATCCGGGCCCGAACGCGTGGAAAGTGTACGAGGCGGCCTTTGTGACCCAGGAGGACGGGACCGGAATAGTGCACCAGGCCCCCTACGGCGAAGACGACATGGAGACCATTCACGCCCACGGCATCCTGCCTTTCGACGTGACTGATTCTTCGGCAAAATTTAAAGCCCCGGTTTTGGACTACGAGGGCCTGGGGGTCTTTGAAGCCTGCTCTAAAATCATCCGGGACTTTAAGAACTCCACGGGGCCCCTTTCGCGGATAGAGCCGGAAAAGCGGCCGATTTTGGTGGAGGCCAAAGACTTTGTCCACTCCTACCCCCATTGCTGGCGGTGCGGTTCCCCCCTCATCTACAAGCCCGTTTCCAGCTGGTTCGTAAAGGTGACGGCCATAAAGGACAAGCTTTTGAAGGGCAACCAGAAAATTAACT
Organism: Aeriscardovia sp.; assembly: GCA_017537945.1. Taxonomy (GTDB): domain Bacteria; phylum Actinomycetota; class Actinomycetes; order Actinomycetales; family Bifidobacteriaceae; genus RGIG1476. Next base: position 4,140 of record JAFYJT010000049.1, on the reverse strand, counting down.
GGATACCGGAAAACGTTAAAAACGGGCAGTTCGGAAAGTGGCTGGAAGGGGCGCGGGACTGGTCTATAACGCGCAACCGCTATTGGGGGACCCCCATCCCCATATGGATTTCGACCGATCCGGCGCATCCTAGGATGGATGTTTACGGCTCCCTGGAAGAAATTGAAAGGGATTTTGGGTCCCTTCCCAGAAACGAGTCCGGGGAGGTGGATCTGCACAGGCCCTGGATCGACTCTTTGTCCCGCCCCAACCCCGACGATCCTACGGGGAAGTCGGAAATGCGCAGGGTGAAGGATGTTTTGGACGTATGGTTCGACTCCGCCTGCATTTCTTTTGCCCAGAAGCACTTCCCATTTGAAAACAGGGAGGAGTTCCTCTCGCGCTTCCCGGCGGATTTTGTCGTTGAATATATCGGGCAGACCAGGGGCTGGTTCTACGTGCAAAACATAATCACCCAGGCCCTTTTCAATGACATCCCCTTCAAAAACGTAGTGTGCCACGGGATAGTTCTGGGCTCGGACGGAAACAAGATGAGCAAGCACCTGAGGAACTACCCCGACGTTTCCGCCGTTTTCGACGAGTTCGGATCGGACGCCCTCCGTTGGTTCCTCATGAGCTCTCCAATCCTGAGGGGAGGGAACCTCATCGTCACTTCCCAAGGCATAAAAGACACGGTGCGCAAAGTCCTCATCCCGCTTTGGAACGCCTATTCCTTCTTTGCCCTCTACGCCAATGCGTACGGGAAGCAAAAAGGCTACAAGGCCAAAAGGGCGGAAAACGGCGAAAAGCTCACGGAGCTGGACCGCTTTATCCTTTCCTCCCTCTCCTCAGCCGTCTGCAGCATCCAAAACTCCCTCGACGATTTTGCCATAAGCGAGGCGTGCAAGGCGGCGGAAGACTTTATAGACCGCCTTACCAACTGGTATATAAGAAACAGCCGCCAGAGGTTCTGGCAAGAGGAAGAAGCGGCCTTTGACACCCTTTACACCGTATTGGAAACTTTTTCCCAGGCCGTCTCCCCCCTCCTTCCTTTTGAAGCGGAGGCCATTTTCAGATCCATTACGGGAAAAGAGTCCGTGCACCTGGAAGACTGGCCCGATTCCAAAGGCCTTGCAGGCTATCAGGACAAAGGGCTCGAATCCGATATGAACTTTGCCAGGGAGGTAGTCTCTTCGGCCCTTTCCATCCGAAAAGAGCAGAACATCCGCGTGCGCCAGCCTTTGAGAAAGCTGGATATAGTCTCGAAAAAGGAAGGCATGGAAAGGTTCGAAGGGGTAATCAAAAGGGAGCTGGACGTAAAAGAGGTAGATTTTTTGAGCTTCGCGGAGGCTGAAAAAGAAGGGTTCAAAGTGGAAAAGAAACTCTCCATAAACCCCCGCGTTTTGGGCCCGAGGATCGGAGGGAAAGTGCAGGAAGCCATAAAGGCCTCCAAAGAGGGAAAGTGGGAGGAAAAAGAGGGAGAAGTGTGCGTGGAGGCGGCGGGCGAAAAAATAAGGCTCCTGCCCGAAGAATACTCCCTTTCTTCCACCCTCCTCCTCCCTTCCTCTTCCTTCGCCAAGCCCCTGTCGGAAGGGGGGTTTGTAATCTTGGATTGCGCCCTTGACGAGGAGTTGGAGGCGGAAGGGGAAGTCCGCGATCTCATACGCCAGGTGCAGGAGGAAAGGAAAAAGGCGGACTTTAAAATTACGGACAGGATTTCCCTAAAGATTTACGCGCCCTCCCGCCTTGAAGCTTCGCTTGAAAAATACAGGGATCAAATCGCCGCAGAAACCCTGGCTTCCAATCTGGAATTTGAAAAAGGGAAAGATTTGAAGATAGACCTACAGCTGTCCTGAGCCCCCTTAGGAGACCCATAAGATGCTTTTAGCTGCCCAAATATCCATTTCCACGCCCATCCCTCTGGAAAGCAACTGGTTCTTCCTCATAGTAGAGTACCTGGCCACCTTTTTTTGCGGGATAATAGGGGGCCTGGCCGCATGCCGGAAGGATCTGGACGCATTTTCCATCATGATAGCCGCATGGTTTACCGCCCTCGGGGGAGGCACCATAAGGGACGTGCTTATAGGCTGCATTCCCCCTTCCAACCTCACCAACTATTGGTACCTGGGGGTGGCCGTTTTGGCGGGGCTGTGCGTGATCTTCCTGCACCCGGAAGTAAAAAAGCTCTACTGGACCAACACCATTTTCGACGCCCTTTCCCTGGCCCTTTTCACTATAGACGGCACGACCAAGGGCCTGGCCTACCACATGCCGGCAATAACCGCCATTTTCGTCGGGGTAATAACGGGCGTAGGCGGCGGGGTGTGCAGGGACATAATCCTAAATGAAGTCCCGGTAATAATAAGGGACAAGCACCTCTACCTTGCCCCCGCCATTGTAGCCGCAATTTTTACGGTCCTCGTCTGCAAGGCCTACATATTCAACTGGATTAATTTTACTTGCGAAATCCTTTTAGACATCCTGATAATGCTTATAACTGTGACTTTGAGGCTCTTATCGGTAAAGCTGGACTGGACTATGCCCGGGGCCGTAAAGCGCAACCAGCCCCTCTCCCTCCATTCTCCAAAGAGGGTTGAGAAGAGGGGGAAAAGGAGGCCTTCCAGGGGCCTCTTGCACCACAAGTAGCTAGAAAATCCTGGATCCGTCCCTTATAAAAATTAGAAGGATCAAAACGAGGATCCACGCGGCGTCCACGAAAAGATCTAGCGAAGGCCTGTAATAGGCGAAGAGCGCCTTTTCAAGCTTTCCCTTTGCAAGATCCTGCACGGTGACCGAGGCGTGGCTTTGGGCCATAAACTGCACGGTGGAAGAAAACATCAAAGTCAGGCACCAGGGGCAGATCGCGTTTATGGCGTAGAGTTCCTGGGAAAAGAGCCAATAGGAAAAAGCCAGGGCGGCGGCGTTGCCGAGCCATGAGCAAAAGGAAAACCATTTGGGCACTTTCGCCCGCGCCAGCCCCAGGACGGCCACCGTTACGAATACGGCTTCAAAGCAAATTCCTAGAAAGCAGTTTGGAACCTGGAAGCTCCCGAAATTTAAAAAGTCCGCCTGCCAGCTTTTGGCTACAGTGGAGCAGGAAATTACGGCGCTTATGTCGCAACCCAGATCCACATGGGGGTTCCGGGCGATCCTAAGGGTGTCGGAGGCGAGGGCGAAAGAGACGATTTCGGCCAGAAGCGAGGAGGCGAGCATTACCGAATAGAGCCAGTAGGGGCCCTGCCTCCACTTCTTTTTCCACTCCATCAATAAGTTCTCATATACCCCATCATCGGGCGGACCACGGGATCCACTTTTACGAACCCTACATAGGCCCCTGAAATCAAAAGCTTTTGCCCCTCTTCCCCTTCTATGAGGCATTGGGACCCGGAGCTTATGGCTTTTTCAAGTTTTTCCATTACCTCTTTTTCGTCCTCCCGGGTAGCCATCGTCACGGGCCCCTGGATGTTTTTAAGGCCTATAGTGAGCATTATTTCCTTTTCTTCACTCATTTCCATTCCCCTCAATCCTGTCTATTACTTTGGTTTGGCTGCCGGTGGAGGATTTGGAAGAAGGGGGGAAGGGCTGCGGATCCAGGTATGCTGTAGCGCCCTCTTCCGCCTTTTCTTTTTCCCTGGCCCCTCCGCCTTCTTTGATATGCACTGGGGCTCCTAAGGACGGGGACTTTCCTGCGGCAAAGCTTGCGGCGCCAAATATTGCCGTCTCCATCTCGTTTAGGTTTTCCGCCTCCCTTTTCTTCCTCTCGGCCTCCACTTCCGCCTTCAGATCCCTTCCCTCCCTTTTTGCCAAGGCGGCCTGCACCGCTACGCGCCACATGGCAGACTGCAGGGCCGGGTCTGGGGGGGCTTCCTCTTCTTTTTTCTCTTCCTCTTCGGCTTCTTTAGCTTTCCCCGCAGGTTCGGGAGGGGGAAGTTGCGAAGTGGCGGAAGGGGCCTCGGAAGGCTGGCAGGAGGGTTCTTCTTCCAGATCCTCGATCCTGCGCCTGGGAAGCTTGTCCCCCTCTTCCAAAGTCTGGGAGGGGAGGGGCCCCTGGGGCTTTTGGGGCGCTATGGAGCGCAGGTCCGCGCTAAGGCGCAGGAGCTGTTGGGCGAGGAAGGAGGCCGCCCTCTCCTCCCCTTTTTTCTGGGCCTCCAAAAGCTCGGC
>JAFYJT010000048.1 GCA_017537945.1 Aeriscardovia sp. | reverse complement strand
GGATCGGCACCTGGTTGAAAAGTGCGTGCAGGCCATGAGGCTCTACAGGGCCCAGATAGCGATGTTCAAATTCAACGGCATAAACGAATTCGGAAGGCCCCTTCCCACCTTTTACCCCCATAACCGCTACAGCTCCGTAGAAGTGCTAAGCCCCAGGGAAATCATAAAAAAACAGATTAAAGGGCGGGTTGGAGGCTACCTCTGGTCCTTCCTGGCGGAAAGGAAAGTCTACGAGGGGGTAAAGTTCCCGGAAGGGCGCCTTGTGGAGGACACGGCCCGAATCTGCCAAATCTTCGCCAACGCCCGAAGGGTAGTGAGGCTGCCTAAGGTCCTGTACCACTACAGGCTGCACAAAAGCTCCCTTATGCGCAAGGAAAAAATGCTCATGGATTGGAAAAAGGCCCTGAAAGACAGGCTGGATTTCGTGTCTGAAACGTTCCCCGACCTAAAGAATTGGGCGAGGGCGCAGACTTTTTCCCCTTTGAATTTCGACTACGAATCGGTGAGGCAAAACCTGGCCATAGGCCTGAGGAGCATGAGGGAAAAAAGGCTCAGTCGTCGCCCAAAGTGACGTGCACGCCCCCTATAAGCATGCATACCACGTTGTAAAGAAAGGCCCCCACGGTTGCCAAAATCACTATAAGGATAATTTCAAACACAGAAAAAATCGTCACGATGCTCAAAAGCTTGCCCACCGAGAAGAGGCCCCCGCTCGCAAGGCTCCCTGCAGACACCCCGGCGGTGGAAACAAGCTTTGAAATGGAGCTGAAGACCCCCATGGCCTTGAGGATTCCGAAAAGTATGGCGGCGCAGACCACCTGTATTATTCCCCAGGCTATCGAGAGGAGGAAAGAAACCTTGGCCACGCTCCACGGATCGACCTTCGTCACCGAAAGCCTCATCCTTCTGGCTTTGGGTATCCTCAGCTTCCTTCCGGCCGGCCTCTTTGAAGCGCTCGGCGCCACGCTCGGAGGCAGGTCCTGGGAAGCGGCCCGCCCGTCTGTATTGTCAGCCATTTTCCTCCTCGTCACAGCATAACGGCAAAAAGCGTACGATCGAGAATTTAAAATTCAATTAAATACTCTAGCAAACGGCGATCACTGCTCGGCTTCCGCTTTGAAGGCCCCCGTCACTTCGTCGCCCGGATCCAGCTCTACCGCTTTGACCCCCTGCGTCACCCTCCCCGACTCCTTCACTTCGGAGCTGTTGAACCTGATGACTTTTCCGGTATTTAGGACGGGCATGAAGATGTCTTCCTCTTTTTCCAGGACTACCGCCCCTACCACCGAGCCCCGGCTGTCCTTCATGCTCATAGCTTTGGTCCCGTAGCCGTTTCTTGCCTGCACCTTGTATTTTGCAAGGCTCGTCCTCTTGGCAAAGCCCTGGGAAGTGGCGAGGAGCAAGGACAGGCCGTCCTTTTTCCCTTCCTTTTCTTCAAGATTCTGGGAAGGGACGACCTTCATGCTTATCACTTCATCGCCTTCTTTAAGCTTCATGGCCTGGACGCCCGCCGCCTGCCTGCCTAGGGGCCGAAGCTGGTCGTTGTCGGCCGGGAAGCGTATGCTCATGCCTTTTTTGGAGATGAAGATGAGATCGTCTTCCTCGTTGCACAAAGCCGCCCCTATGACTTCGTCCTCCGGCGCGAGGGAAATGGCTATAAGCCCCTTCCTCCTGCCGTTGGCGTAGCTGGAAAGGGGGGTCTTTTTCACTTTCCCCCTCTTTGTGGCCAGGGCCAGGAAGGAGGCCTGATCGAAGTTTGAAAGGGCCAGCATCTGCTCGACCTTTTCCCCCGGCTCCAATTGCAAGACGTTGGCTATGTGCTGCCCTTTGGCGTCCCTCCTGGACTCCGGGATTTCAAACCCTTTGACTTTGTAGAGCCTGCCCATGTTGGTGAAGAAAAGGAGCCAGTCGTGGTTGGAGGCGGAAATGAAGTGGTCTACCAAGTCGCCTTCGGCCAGGTTGGCCCCCTTCACCCCCTTCCCGCCTCGGTGCTGGGCCTTGTAGTCGTCTTTGAAAGAGGACTTGATGTAGCCTGAGCGGGTGAGCGAATAGACCATGGGCTTTTCCTCTATGAGGTCTTCATCCTCCATTTTGGAGGCGTCCCCCACCACCTGCGTCCTCCTTTCGTCTCCGAACTTTGAAACTATTTCGTCAAGCTCCTTTTCAAGGAGGCGCACCCTTTTTGCCGGATCCGAAAGGATGGAGTCGTATTCCCCTATCTCCTTTACGAGCTTCTCATGCTCGCTTGTTATTTTCTCCCTCTCCAGGGAGGCAAGCTGGCGAAGCTGCATGGAGAGGATCGCATCGGCCTGCCGGCCGTCTATTTCCAGCATCCCTTCTAGCTTTCCCCTGGCCTCTTCCACGCTCCCGCTCTCTTTAAGGGTCTTTACCACTTCATCCACCCTCGAAGCGGCCTTCACGAGCCCCAGGAGGAGGTGCTCCCTTTTTTCCGCCTCCTTCCTCGTGTATTCGGTCCTCCTGCGTATCACCTCCATCTGGTGCTCTATCCACAATGAGACGAACCTGTCGAGGGAGAGGGTGGTGGGGACCCCGTCGACCAGGGCAAGCATATTCGCCCCGAAAGTGGCCTGGAGCTGGGTGTGCTTGAAGAGGTTGTTGAGCACCACGTTCGGCACGGCGTCCTGCTTGAGGGTGAGGACTATTTTCAGCCCCTCTTTGCTGTTGGTAGAATCCTCCATATCGGCTATGCCCTTTATCGTGCCGGCCTTTATGAGGTCCACTATCGATCCCATGAGCCTGTCGGGATTGACCTGGTAGGGGAGCTCGGTTATAACGAGGCACTTCCTCTTGTCGATTTCCTCCACTTTCACTTTGGCCCGCATCACTATGGCACCCCGGCCGGTGCGGTAGGCTTCTTCAATGCCGATTCTGCCCAAAATCTGGGCCCCGGTGGGGAAGTCCGGGCCGTGGATGATGGAAATTAAGGCCTCGAGGGTCTCTTCCTTCCCCGCCTGGGGGTGGTCGAGGACCCAATGGATCCCTTCCGCCACTTCCCGCAGGTTGTGCGGGGGGATGTTCGTGGCCATCCCTACCGCTATTCCGGCGGACCCGTTCACAAGGAGGTTGGGGAACCGGGCCGGGAGGACGGTGGGCTCCTGCTGCTGGCCGTCGTAATTGGGGACGAAGTCGACGGCGTCTTTGTCTATGTCGCGCACCATCTCCAAAGAAAGCTGGTTCATGCAGCACTCCGTGTACCTCATGGCCGCCGGGGAGGGGTCGGAGGGGGAGCCGAAATTGCCGTGGCTGAATACGAGGGGGTACCTCATGGCCCAGGGCTGCGCCAGCCTCACCAAGGCGTCGTAAATGGAAGCGTCCCCATGGGGGTGGTAGTTTCCCATAACTTCCCCCACTATCCTCGCAGACTTCGTCGGGCCCTTGCTGGGCTTGTACCCCCCTTCTAGCATTCCGTAAATGATGCGCCTGTGCACGGGTTTGAGCCCGTCCCGGACGTCGGGAAGGGCCCTGTCAACTATGACCGAGATCGCGTAGGCCAGGTAGGACTCCTTCATCTCCCGGCTTATGTTTACTGGGCTTATGCGTTCCCCGGGCTCTTCTTCCTGCATCTGGTCAAACAAATCGCTTTCCATGCTTCCCCCCTAGGCGTCTATGAATTTGACGCTCTTAGCCTCTGCCTCTATAAATTCTCTTCTCGGCTCCACGGCTTCGCCCATCAGCATGGCGAAAGTGGCATCCGCGACCTGGGCGTCGCCCATGCACACTTTTTTGAGGAGCCTGGTGGCAGGGTCCATAGTGGTCTCCCACAGTTCCTGGGCGTCCATCTCCCCCAGGCCCTTGTAGCGCTGTATGGCGTTTTCGCTCCTTAGCCTTCTTCCCGCCTCCTGGCCTTCGCTGATTTTTTGGTCCCTTTGGGCGTCGGAAAACGCAAAGCTGTCAGGGCCCTTGGACCAGCGGATCCGGTAGAGGGGGGGCATGGCTATGTATACGTACCCGGCCTCTATCAAGGGGCGCATGTACCTGAAGAAGAGGGTGAGGAGGAGGGTGGCGATGTGCGCGCCGTCCACATCCGCGTCGGCCATTACGATCACTTTGTGGTACCTGGCCTTGGAAACGTCAAAAGACGGGCCGCTTCCCGCTCCAATGCTGGCTATCAAAGTCTCTATGGTTTCGCTCTTGACCATCTTTTCCGTGGTGGCTTTTTCCGTATTGAGGATTTTCCCCCTCAAGGGCAGGATGGCCTGGAACTTCTGATCCCTCCCCGAGACCGCGCTGCCCCCCGCCGAATTTCCTTCCACTATGAACAGTTCGCACAAATCCGGGTTCTTGTAGGCGCAGTCCTTCAGTTTGTCGGGGGTGGTGGCAGACTCCAGGAGGGATTTTTTCCTGCTTGCCTCCCTAGCCTTCCTTGCCGCGATCCTTGCCTTGTAGGCTTCTTGCGCCTTGCCGATTATGGTTTTTCCTGCCGCCGGGTGGGCGTCGAGCCATGCGTAGAATTTGTCGTTTACCACCTTTTGCACGAAAGTTTTGGCTTCCGAGTTTCCAAGCTTGCCTTTGGTCTGGCCTTCGAATTGGGGGGAGACGAGCTTTACCGAAATTACGGCTACAAGCCCCTCCCTCACGTCTTCTCCCGACAGGTTTTCGTCACCCGCCTTCAAAAGGCCCTTGTCTTTGGCATAGCGGTTGAGCGTGGCCGTGATCGCGGCTTTGAACCCCTCTTCGTGCGTGCCGCCGTCCACGGTTTCTATAGTGTTTGCAAAAGTCTTTAGGACGGTGCCGTATTTTGCAGTCCAGGTAAGGGCGAGATCGAGGGAAATGCCAAGGGGCTTGTCTTCGGCCTTCAAAGCCACGATTTCAGGGAAGAGGGGGGAGGCGGAAGCCGAGTCGCAAAGGTGGGCCACGTAGTCCGAGAGCCCCCCTTCGTAAAGGAAGGAGGCCTCCTGCCATGCGCCTTCCACCCTCTCGTCTTTAAGCCTAATGGAAAGGCCCGGGTTCAAAAAGGCGGTTTGCTGGAGCCTTTGGCGGATGATGTCGAAGCTGTAGTCGGTAGTCTCCTTGAAAATTTTGGGATCCGCGTAAAAAGTGACCCGGGTCCCGGTTTCCCCTTCCTGTACCTTCCTGACTTTCTTCAGGGGCTCCAAGGGCTTGTGGTCTACGTACGACTGCTCCCAAAGCCACCCGTCCCTCTTGACTTCCACCTCCATTTCGGTCGACAGGGCGTTCACCACGGAAATCCCCACTCCGTGCAGGCCCCCGGACACCGAGTACCCCCCGCCCCCGAACTTCCCTCCGGCATTGAGCTTGGTCATCACGACTTCCACGCCGCTCTTGCCTTCGCCGGGGACGATGTCTACCGGAATCCCCCTGCCGTTGTCCGAAACCCTTATGCCGTTTTTCGGCAGAATCTCCACTTCGATTTTGGTTGCGTAGCCGGCCAGGGCCTCATCGACCGAATTGTCTACTATTTCGTAAACCAGGTGGTGGAGCCCCCGGGAATTGGTGGAGCCGATGTACATTCCGGGCCTGGTCCTTACATGCTCCAAGCCCTCCAAGACCTTGAGATCCGAAGCGTTGTACTGTCCGGATTGCGCAGCGCCGCCTTCGGGCCGTTTAAGATCCCCTTCTTGCGCGTTAGAGTCCACTTGTTGCCCCTTCTCAAACCGGACCTCGGTGTTGAGGGTAGGAAAAGCCCCCTGGAGGCCCCTTTGTTTTATCCAGCATAAAATATGCCCCGGACACGTTTAAAAGCCAAAATGAGGCTATTTTTTTATATTTT
>JAFYJT010000047.1 GCA_017537945.1 Aeriscardovia sp. | reverse complement strand
GTTCTTGACGTAGTCAGCGTGGCCCGGGGCATCGATGTGGGCATAATGCCTCTTATCGGTCTCATACTCTATGTGGGCGATGTTGATGGTGATGCCGCGCTGTTTCTCTTCGGGGGCGGCGTCAATCTGGTCAAACTTGTACTCGGGGTTCACATCCGGATACGCGTCGTGAAGAACCTTGGAGATGGCCGCGGTCGTGGTGGTCTTGCCGTGGTCGATGTGCCCGATGTTCCCCACGTTCACGTGCGGCTTGGTGCGCTCGTATTTGGTCTTTTCTGCCATTAAAGTCCTCCTGGACAATTCAACGCTTCAGGTAAGAAGCTAATCTTATTTTATATTTTGCCTTATCATTATCCATTTCGACAGGGAAGGCGGCCGCGAAACGGGCTCCGGGGCTATTCTCCCCTTTGCTGCTTTATGATTTCGTCTGCGATGTTCTTGGGAACTTCCGCATAAGAATCCATCTGCATGCTGTAGACGGCCCTTCCCTGGGTCTTGGAGCGAAGATCCCCTATGTAGCCAAACATTTCGGCGAGGGGGACCTTGGCGTCTATCACTTTCACCCCGGTGGCGTCGGTCATGTTTTCAATCCTGCCGCGCCTGGAATTCAAATCCCCTATGACGTCGCCCATGTATTCTTCCGGAGTCCTCACTTCCACGGCCATGATCGGCTCGAGAAGCACCGGATCGGCCTTGAGGGCGGCGCCCTTGAAAGCCATGGAGCCGGCGACTTTGAAGGCAAGTTCGGAAGAATCGACAGGATGCATTTGCCCGTCTACAAGCTCGGCCTTTACGCCCACCATGGGGTATCCGGCCAGAATTCCCGATTCCATGGCCTCCTTGATGCCGGCCTCCACGGAAGGAATGTATTCGGAAGAAATGACCCCTCCTGTGATCTTGTCAACGAACAGGAAGTCCTTGCCCTTTTCTTCCGGGTTGCTCTCGTCTATAGGCGCAAAGTTGAGCTGCACCCTCGCGAACTGACCCGAGCCTCCGGTCTGCTTCTTATGGGTGTATTCAAACTCGCTTACGGGGCGCCTTATAGTCTCCCTGTAAGCGACTTGGGGCTTGCCCACGTTGCATTCGACGTGGAACTCCCTGCGCATTCTGTCGACGATGATATCGAGCTGGAGCTCCCCCATGCCCGAAATCAGGGTCTGCCCGCTTTCCTGGTCGGTCTTCACTTGGAAGGTCGGATCTTCGTCTGCCAGCCTTGCCAGGGCTATTCCCATCTTTTCCTGATCGGCCTTGCTCTTGGGCTCTACCGCAATCTGAATCACCGGATCCGGGAAAGTCATGGACTCGAGGCATATGGGGTTCTTAGGATCGCACAGGGTGTCTCCCGTACCCACGCTCTTAAGGCCTACAAAAGCGTATATGTTGCCTGCGAAGGCCTCTTCCATAGGGATCTCCTTGTTGGAGTGCATCTGGAAGATCTTGCCTACCCTCTCCCTTTTTCCGGTGGTGGAGTTGAGGATGGTGTCGCCCGGCTTTACCGCCCCCGAGTACACCCTTACGTAAATCAGCTTCCCGTAGAAGGGGTGGACGGCGATCTTGAAAGCCAAGGCCGAGAAGGGCGCCGAGATGACGGGCTTCCTGTCAATTTCCACGCTTTCGTCCCCAGGCTCGTACCCCACGATGGCCGGCACGTCTTCAGGGCTGGGCAGGTAGTCCACTATAGCGTCGAGGAGGGGCTGTATCCCCTTGTCCTTGAAGGCCGAGCCGCAAAAGACGGGGTAGGCCTCGGAATTCACGGTCAAAGACCTTATGCCCCTCCTAATCTCTTCTTCGCTAAGCTCTCCGGTTTCAAAGTACTTGTCCATGAGCTTTTCGTCGGTTTCTGCGGCGGCTTCCACCAGCTCCGTCCTGTACTTTTCAGCCATCTCCATAAGGTCTTCGGGGACGTCCGTCGTTTCATAATGGGCGCCCTGATCGGCCTTCTTCACATCCCCCTTCCAGAGGTAGGCCTTCATCCTGACCAGATCCACTACGCCGTCGAAATCATTTTCGCTTCCTACGGGGAGCTGCATCACGATGGGCCTGGCGCCCAGCTTGCTCTTGATGGTGTCTACCGAATAGAAGAAGTTGGCGCCGAGCTTGTCCATCTTGTTGATAAAGCAGATCCTCGGGACGCCGTACTTGTCGGCCTGGCGCCACACCGTCTCAGACTGCGGCTCGACCCCTTCTTTGGCGTCAAAAACGGCCACGGCCCCGTCGAGCACCCTGAGCGACCTTTCGACTTCGGCCGTAAAATCAACGTGCCCCGGGGTGTCGATGATGTTTATCTGGAACTGCTCTTCGGGATCGTGGGTCTGCCTGTTCCAAAAACAGGTTATGGCCGCGGAAGTGATGGTGATGCCGCGCTCTTTTTCCTGATCCATCCAATCCATGGTCGAGTCGCCGTCGTGGGTCTCGCCAATCTTGTAGTTTACCCCGGTATAGTACAGAATCCTTTCGGTAGTCGTGGTTTTTCCCGCGTCAATGTGGGCCATAATTCCGATATTTCTGATTCTGTTCAAATCAGTGAGCACCTGTGGCATATAGCTCTTCCTTTCCTACTACCAGCGATAGTGGGCGAAGGCGCGGTTGGCTTCGGCCATCTTGTGGGTGTCTTCGCGCTTCTTTACTGCCATTCCAAGCCCGTTGGAAGCATCCAAGATCTCGTTGGCGAGCCTGTCGGACATCGTCTTTTCTTTCCTCAGCCTGGCGTACCCGGTGAGCCACCTTAGAGAAAGGGTGTTGGCCCTGGCGGGGCGCACTTCCACAGGAACCTGGTAAGTGGCGCCCCCGACCCTGCGGCTGCGCACTTCCAGAGTGGGGCGTATGTTGTCCAAGGCCCTTTTAAGGACTCCCAAAGCTTCCTGATCGCTCTTTTTGCCCACCTTGTCGAGGGCGGTATAAACTATCGTTTCCGCTACGGATTTCTTTCCGTCTTTCAAAACTTTATTTATGAGCTGGGCCACGGTGGTGGATTTGTAAATGGGGTCCGGCTCGATAACGCGCTTCTTTGCAGGTCCTTTGCGTGACATGTCTACTTAGCCTTCTTCGTTCCATACAGGGAGCGGCCCTGCTTGCGATCTTTGACGCCCTGGGTGTCGAGGGCGCCGCGCACGATGTGGTAGCGCACTCCAGGAAGATCCTTCACCCTTCCGCCCCTCACGAGGACTATGGAGTGCTCCTGGAGGTTGTGGCCTTCTCCAGGAATATAGGCGGTCACTTCGTAGCCTGAACTCAGCTTTACGCGGGCCACTTTCCTTAAGGCGCTGTTGGGCTTTTTGGGGGTGGTAGTGTAAACGCGCGTGCACACTCCCCTGCGCAAAGGAGATCCCTTCAACGCCAAAGTCTTGGATTTCTTCGTCTTTGGCTTGCGTCCGTTCCGGACAAGTTGTTGGATTGTAGGCATCCGACCCCTTTTTTGATTTTGCGGGCCGGAGGCGCATAATGCGCCCTGCGCACAGCCAATGCCCACCGGCCCGATGGTTTTTCTAATCGATAAAAAGAAAAAATACCCGCGACAAGCGCAAGTAAGCCCTTCGATTCTACACTTTCAAGCCTTCCTTTGGCAATCTAAGGCCGGAGGAGGGGGAATGTAGGATATTAGTGTAATTTACACAGAAAGACGTCAAATGAGCAAAATCGACATCTCTAGCGCGGCCTGTTCTGACATAGGGCTTAAGAGGGCTGACAACCAGGACTCTTACCTGGAGACGGCGGGGCTTTACCTGGTGGCCGACGGAATGGGGGGAGGGGTGAAAGGCAGGCAGGCGAGCGCGACATGCCTGTCGGTAATGGAGAAACTGTGCAACTCCAAAGTGAGAACGAAAAAAGAAATTGCGGGCTGCCTGCAGGAGGCCCAAAAGGTGGTCGAAGAGATAGGGGCGCGCGGGGGAGGGGTGGCGGGCACTACGCTCAGCGGCCTCATCCTCAAAGATGCGGACATGGAGGAGGAGGGGAACGCGTGGTACGTGGTAAACGTGGGGGATTCCAGGACTTACCACGTATGCATGAAGGAAGGGAGCCCGGACAGGACTTCTTTCGAACAAATCACCCACGATCACTCTGAACAGCAAAAGGCCGTAGACACCGGAAAATACCTTCCCGACCAGGCCGCAAAACTCATTCCCAGGAACCTCATCACCCAGGCGATAGGATCGCCTTCCGCCTTGCACCCTGACTTCTACAGGGCGGATCTAGGCGGGCGGTTTATAATCTGCTCAGACGGAATCTATACCCAGATGAGCCTTAACAGGCTTGTCAACCTCTGTTCGGCTAAAAAAAGCCCGGACGAAGTGGCCCACTCCCTCGTAGAGGCCGCCATAGACGGAGGGGGGAGCGACAACGCCACCGTGGTCGTAGTCGACGTGAAGGCCGACGATCAGGAAAAATGGCTGGTGCAAAAATTATCCCAGGAAGAAGACATAGACTTCATGTCGGATGCCACGATGGAAAATCTCCACCTTGCAAGAGAATAAGGAAAAATTATGGTAGATTACGATATCGCCTGCCAGGCGGTGCAGGATGACAACGCCGACCCCTGCCTGCTTGCCCTGATAGCCTATGAAAATCCGGAGTTTACGCCCAACGTGGCCAGCCACCCTATGGCGTATCCTGGCCTTTTGGCCTGGATAGCGCGCTTTGGAAATGAAGAGGCGAAAAAAATCGTAATGAGGAGGCTTGCTACAGAGTCCAACCCCCTGTCGCTTTCAAGCGCCCGGGAAGGGGGGGCCTCCTACACGCCCGAACAGGCGATGGAGATAAAGGACGCCATGGTGCAGCACGACATCGCCCAAAACTTCCCGGAACTTAGGAAGTATCTGGCGCAAAACCCCAACTGCTACGCGGAGCTGCTGGAATGGTTTGAAAGCCTGGACGATCCGGAAGTAAACGAGGCCCTCCAAAAAAGGAGGGCCCAGGAAGAGTGAAGTCTACTCTATAGAAACCTCATAAAATTCGTCTCCCAGCCTCAGCAGCATCCCCTTTTCCAGCTTCAAGGGAGCCTGGGAGGTAGATCTCCTTTCGGCGTCCCCTATCAGGTAGGTCCCGTTCAGCGAATCCAGATCCTGCACGTAGGCGTTCTTCTGGCCGTCGAAATAAATGAGGGCGTGCGATCTGGAAATAGTCCTTGTAGGATCCGCCAGGGTGACTTCCTCCCCCCGCCCTTCCGAAGAAGGCTTGCGCCCTAAGACTGAATCCTGGCTTATGCGGATGGCGGCGTTGGTGGAGGTGTTCTTCAAAATCACGGTCCCGCCCGACTTTACGGGAGCAGAATGCTTGGGCTCGCTGTATTTGCGGGCCGCGTCCACCCCCGAAGATTCGGGCCTGTCCAGATATTTTTCCAATCCGTGCTGCAAGGCCCAAATGCGATCTTCGGGGTACCATCCGAAGGCCGGAGGCTCGGGGAAGGGCCTTTCCGGGTTAGCCGCCCCCATTACTCATCCAGGTCTTCCTGGCTTCCTTCCGGGAAGTCGTCAGGATCGGAGTCTGGCTCGTCTAGCGGCTCTAAGTAGTCTTCCTCCCCGTACCCTCCGGGGACGTTGGGGGGCAGGATTTCGCCCGCGCCCATGTCCTCCCCCAAGTTGTCGAAATCAACGCCGCTCAGATCCGTCTGGGAGGCGTCTTGGACGTCGAAGAAGGAAGAAGCATCCCCTTCATTGCCGACAGTCGGGTAGATATGCTCCTTTATCGCGCTGTCGACTTCGACTTCGCTGTTCCTGTAGCGGCTCAGGCCCGTCCCTGCCGGGATAAGCTTTCCTATGATGACATTTTCCTTCAGGCCGTTGAGGCTGTCTTCCTTAGTCTGCATCGCCGCCTCCGTAAGGACCCTGGTGGTCTCCTGGAAGGAAGCTGCAGACAGCCAGGAATCGGTGGCCAAAGCCGCCTTGGTAATGCCCAGGATGCACTGCCTGCCGATCGCGGGCCTTTTGCCCTTTTCCAGGGCGCTCTCCCTGGTGGCCCTAAACTCCGCCATGGTTATAAGCTCGCCCGGAAGGAAGGAAGTGTCGCCGGATTCTACGATTTGGACTTTATCCACCATTTGGTGGACGATGACTTCTATGTGCTTGTCGTGGATGCCTACGCCTTGCGACCTGTAGACGTCGTGGACGCCCTTTACAATGCAGAACTCCGCCGCCTTGGCTCCGGAGATCCTAAGCACCTCCTTGGGATCTACCGAACCTTCGGCCAGCTGGGTCCCGGCCTTTATAAATTCGCCATTGTGCACAAGCAGGGGGACTCTCCTGTTGGTCTTGAATTCCTTAATCGTGTCCCCCCTCTCATCCACGATCTTTATGGACCTGAAATTGCCGCTGTCGTCAATTTCCACAGTGCCGTCCGCGGGGGAGATTTCGCTTTTGCCCCTAGGGGTCCTGGCCTCGAAAAGCTCGGTGACGCGCGGAAGGCCCTGGGTGATGTCGGAGGCCGAGGCCACGCCTCCGGAGTGGAAGCTTCTCAAAGTCAGCTGGGTCCCGGGCTCGCCTATGGACTGGGCCGCCACTACCCCAACGGCTTCCCCTATATCGACGAGGGTGTTGGTGGAAAGCGACCAGCCGTAGCAGCTTGCGCACACCCCCAGGGCCGATTCGCAGGTCAAAACCGATCGGGCCTTTACAGAGTGCACGCCGTGGGCCACCAGGTTCCCTATGGCCTCCATGTCAAGGGCCTCGCCGGCGTTCATGAGCACTTCCCCGCTCTCAGGATCTATTACGTCCTCGGCCAGGAGCCTCGAATAGGCGGAGTCGTCGGCAAATTCGTCTACCTTCCATTCCCCGTCCTCGCTCTGGGAGGCTATAGGGATCACTATCCCTCTCTTGGTGCCGCAGTCCTTTTCCCGGATTATCACTTCCTGGGACACGTCCACCAGCCTCCTTGTAAGGTACCCTGACTCTGCGGTCCTAAGGGCCGTGTCCGCCAGGCCTTTTCTGGCCCCGTGCTGCGAAATAAAGTACTCGAGGGATGAAAGCCCATCCCTATAGTTGGATTTTACGGGCCTTGGGATGATTTCGCCTTTGGGGTTGGTCACAAGCCCCCTCATGCCCGCTATTTGGCGGATCTGCATCCAGTTGCCTCGGGCCCCGGAACGGACCATGATGTTCAGGTCGTTGTCGGGGGCGAAGTTTTCTTCCATGTCCTCGGCTACTTGGTCCGTGCACTCCGTCCAGAGGCCTATGATTTCCTGCCTCTTTTCTTCTTCAGTCATGAAGCCCAGGCCGTACTGCTCGTTTATCTTTTCGGTCCGCTCCTCGTAGCTCTTTATAACGGCCTTCTTTTCAGGGGGGACCTGGATGTCGGAAAAGGCTATAGTCACTCCGGACCACTGGGCCCTGGTAAAGCCCATGTCCTTTAGCGCGTCCAAAGTGGCCGAAGCCTGGGAGGTGTCGTAGCGCAACGCTATGTCGTCCACGATTTTCGACAGCAGGCTCTTGGAAATTTGCGAATTTATAAACGGGTAGTCCACGGGGAGGCAGGAATTGAACAGGAGGCGCCCGTAGTTTGTGGCAAAAAGGTACCCTCCGTCTTCCAGCCTCTCCTCTTTGACTTCCCCTCCGGTGGAAGGCACTTTCAAAGAGCCCGGCTCCCAGCCTTTGGGGGGCACGAAGTCCTTGTCCATCCGGATAAGGACTTTGGACTGCATCCCTATTTCCCCTCTGTCGAGGGCCATCCTGGCTTCTTCTACGCTGCTGAAGATCTTTCCCTGGCCTTTTGCGTCCTCTATATGGGGAAAGCGCCTCTCTCCCCTAGGATGCTGGGCGTAGTACTTTTCCTTCGCCTCTTCGATCTCCTTTTGCTGTTCGTCAACGGCGGTGGTCAGCCAGTACAACCCAAGGATCATGTCCTGGCTGGGCATGGTGACCGTGTGGCCGTCTGCAGGCTTTAGGATGCTGTTTGAAGCAAGCATCAGCACGCGGCTTTCAGCCTGCGCCTCCACGGAGAGGGGAAGGTGCACGGCCATCTGGTCCCCGTCGAAGTCCGCGTTGAAGGGCGCGCAGGCCAGGGGCGGAAGGTGGATCGCCTTCCCTTCCACGAGTATCGGTTCGAATGCTTCGATGGAAAGCCTGTGGAGGGTGGGGGCCCTGTTGAGAAGCACCGGGTGCTCGTGGATTACTTCTTCCAGCACGTCCCACACTACGGGATCGGTCCTGTCTATGAGCTTTTTGGCGCCCCTGATGTTTTGTACGAACTCCAGCTCCACCAGCCTTCTTATGACGAAGGGCTTGAAGAGCTCCAGGGCCATGGGCTTAGGCAGGCCGCACTGGTGCATCTTAAGCTCCGGGCCCACCACTATCACCGATCTTCCGGAAAAGTCGACCCTCTTGCCCAGAAGGTTCTGCCTGAACCTCCCCGCCTTTCCTTTGAGCATCATGGCAAGCGACTTCAAGGGCCTGTTGGAGGCCCCGGTTACGGCCTTGCCCCTGCGCCCGTTGTCAAAGAGGGAGTCGACCGCCTCCTGGAGCATGCGCTTTTCGTTGTTGAGCATTATTTCGGGGGCGCTGAGCTCTTTTAGCCTCTTTAGGCGGTTGTTCCTGTTGATTACCCTCCTGTAGAGGTCGTTTAGATCGGAAGTGGCGAACCTCCCCCCGTCAAGCTGGATCATGGGCCTAAGGTCGGGGGGGATTACCGGTATAGCCTCCAGCACCATGGCTTCGGGCCTGTTTGTGGTGTTGAGGAAGGCGTCTACCACTTTAAGCCTTTTGAGCGCCCTCTGCTTTTTCTGGCCGCTCCCCTTCCCTATGTCTTCCCTGAGGGCCTTGTCCATGGCCTTCAAGTCCAAATCCTCCAGGATCTTTTTTATGGCCTCCGCGCCCATTCCCCCTTTGAAGTAGTCTCCGTAAGAATCGCACATGAGGTGCCAAGTGTCTATGTCTTCTATGAGCTCTTTGGTTTTAAGGCCCTTGAAGAGGTCGAAAATCCTCTCTTCTTCCTCCGTTTTCGCCTGGAAGCGCTTCTTCATATCTTCAATGGCGGCCTGGCTGCTTTGTTTGACCGCTTCCCTGCGCTTTTGTTTTTTGTTCTCCTGGAGGTGCATCCCTTCAATTTCCTCAAGTTCCTCCTCCAGCCTTTTTTCCTCTTCCGCGATTTTAGTTTGCAGCCCTTTTTCGCGCGACTCCTTATGGTGTTCCAGCTCCCTTTCCAAATCCGGAAGGTCTTTCTTCCTTCTTTCTTCGTCCACAAAAGTGACGATGTAGGAAGCGAAGTATATCACTTTGTCCAAATCGCGGGTGGGGATGTCGAGAAGGTACCCCAAGCGGGAGGGTATTCCCTTAAAGTACCAGATGTGGGTGACGGGGGCGGCCAGGTCTATATGCCCCATCCTCTCCCTCCTGACCCTGGACTGGGTCACTTCCACCCCGCATCTTTCGCATACTATCCCTTTGTAGCGGACCCTCTTGTATTTTCCGCACGCGCACTCCCAGTCCCTCGTGGGGCCGAAAACCTGTTCGCTGAACAGGCCCTCTTTTTCTGGCTTCAGGGTGCGGTAGTTTATGGTTTCGGGTTTCTTTATTTCCCCGTGGCTCCATCCGCGGATGTCTTCGGTGGTGGCCATGCTGATTCTCAGCTTGCTGAACTCGTTTACGTTTATCACTTACGCGTTTCCTTATAGTCGAAGTCCAAAACTAAAGATCCAAAGATTCAAACAGCGGTTTTTCCGGCCTGGCCGAGAGGTTGATTCCCAGGCTCTGCATTTCGGAGTCCCCTCTTTCGCCCGTTCCCTTCGACAGATCTATAGGGTCGCCCTCGCTGTTGAGGACTTCGACGTTGAGGGCTAGGGACTGCATCTCCTTGAGGAGGACCTTGAAGGATTCGGGGATCCCCCCAGCTATCAGGTTTTCGCCTTTAACTATGGCCCCGTAGGCCTTGACCCTCCCGTCCATGTCATCAGACTTTACCGTCATCAGCTCGTGCAGGGTATAGGCGGCCCCGTAGGCTTCGAGCGCCCATACCTCCATCTCGCCGAACCTTTGGCCTCCGAACTGGGCTTTTCCGCCAAGGGGCTGCTGGGTAATCATGGAGTAAGGCCCGGTAGCCCTGGTATGTATCTTGTCGTCCACAAGGTGGTGGAGCTTGAGCATGTACATGATCCCCACAGATATGGGCTTTGGGAAGGGCTCCCCGGTCCTTCCGTCGTAGAGGACTGCCTTTCCGGTGGAGTCGACCAGCCGCTCTCCATCGGGGCCGGGGAGCGAAGTTTTCAAAAGGCCGTCCAAAACGTCGTCCTTTACGCCGTCAAACACAGGGCTTGCCACCAAAGTGCCCGGTTCGCCTTTGAGGGCTTCTTTGGGAATGGCCAGCTTCCATTTGTAGTTTCCGGGATCCAGGTCTGCGTCCCATCCGGTTTTCGCGATCCACCCAAGGTGCAGCTCCAAAATTTGCCCCAAATTCATTCTTGAAGGGACCGAAAGGGGGTTGAGCATGATGTCTACCGGAGTGCCGTCCGCCAGGAAGGGCATGTCCTCTTCGGGAAGGATTCTGGCCACCGTGCACTTGTTCCCGTGGCGCCCGGAAAGCTTGTCTCCCACGCTGATCTTCCGGTGCTGGGCCACGTAGACCTTTATGATGCGGTTTATTCCGCTTGGAATCTCTTCCCCGTCCTCGCTGGCATTTTCGCGCGTGATTTCCTTTATGGAAATTACGGTCCCGCTTTCCCCGTGCGGGAGCCGCAAAGACACGTCCCTAACTTCCCTCGACTTTTCCCCGAAGATCGCCCTAAGCAGCCTTTCTTCGGGATTGAGTTCGGTTTCGCCTTTGGGGGTGACTTTCCCTACGAGGATGTCTCCGGCCTTCACTTTGGCCCCTACCCTCACGATTCCGTTTTCATCCAGGTTGGCCAGGATCTCGTCTGAGCAGTTGGGGATGTCGCGCGTGATTTCTTCAGGCCCGAGCTTGGTGTCCCTGGCGTCTATTTCGTAGCCTTCTATATGTATGGAGCTCAGGCTGTCGTCTTTTACCAGCCTCTGGCTTATGATGGTGGCGTCTTCGTAGTTGTAGCCGTTCCATGGCATGAAGGCTATTACGAGGTTCTTGCCCAGGGCTAATTCGCCCTGCTCTATCGCAGGGCCGTCCGCTATTACGCTTCCCTTTTCCACCCTGTCGCCCACGGAGACTATAGGCCTCTGGTTGTAGCAGGTGGTCTGGTTGCTCCTTACGAATTTTTCCAGGGTGTAGGCTTCCTCGGTTCCGTCGTCCTGTGCCACCTTGATAGTGTCGGCCGAGACATAGGAGACGGTCCCGTCCCCTTTGGCTATGACGCAGTCTCCTGAATCGTAAGCCGTCCTCCATTCGCTCCCCGTACCCACCAGGGGGGCGTCAGGCCTCATAAGGGGCACCGCCTGCCTCTGCATGTTGGCCCCCATCAGGGCCCTGTGGCCTTCGTCGTGCTCGAGGAAGGGGATAAGGGACGATCCTATGGACACCATCTCCCGGGGGGAGACGTCCATGTAGTCGACTTCGTCGGAGGGGACGTCTACGGCCTCCTCCTTCCCGTCGCGGGCCAAGGCCGTAGGGGTTTCAATCCTGTTGTCTTTGTCAAGCTTCTGGCTGGCCTGGGCTATAACGTGGTGCTCTTCCTGGTCGGCCGTCATATAGGTGATTTCGTCGGTGACCTTCCTGTCTATCACCCTCCTGTAGGGGGCCTCTATAAAGCCGTAGGTGTCAATCTTGGCAAAGGTCGCAAGGGAGCCTATGAGCCCTATATTGGGCCCTTCGGGCGATTCTATCGGGCACATCCTTCCGTAGTGGGAAGAGTGCACGTCCCTTACTTCCATGCCGGCCCTGTCGCGGGTAAGCCCCCCGGGGCCCAAGGCCGAAAGCCTCCTCTTGTTGGTGATTCCGGCGAGGGGGTTGTTCTGATCCATAAACTGGGAAAGCTGGGAGGTGCCGAAGAATTCCTTTATGGTGGTAGATATCGGGCGCACGTTCAAAAGGGAAGTAGGGGTGATGGAGCCCGGATCCTGGGTGGCCATCCTCTCCCTTATAACTTTTTCCATGCGGTTAAGCCCGCTTCTAATCTGGTTTTGTATAAGTTCGCCCACCTGCCTTATATGGCGGTTGGCGAAGTTGTCTATATCGTCGACTTCGACGGGAATTTGCGCCACTTCCCCGCCCTTCATCCCGTCTATGGTTTTTTCTCCCGCCGCCAGGGCCGCGATATATTTCAAAGAGGCTACGATGTCTTCCTTGGTAAGCCACCTCATCTCCGGATCTACGGACAGTCCCAGCTTCTGGTTGATTTTGTACCTCCCCACGCGCGCCAGATCGTAACGCCTGTGGTTGAAGTAGAAGCTGTCGAGGAGGATTTTCCCGCTCTCCGGAGAGGGGGTGTCGTTGGGGCGCACCAGCTGGGCTATCTTTTTAAGCGCCGCGTCCATGGCCTCTTCCCGGCTCCCGGGCATTTGCTGCTCTTTTATGAGCTTCCTTACCGTCTCGCAGTCTTTGAATTCCTCTTCGATTTCCCTTATGCTCATCCCCATCGCCTGGAGGAAGACGATTACGGGCACTTTCTTGCGCCTGTCTATCCTTATATCCAGCTTCCCGGCCTTGTTGATTTCAAATTCGAGCCAGGCCCCGCGGGAGGGGATAATCCTTCCGCTGAATATTTCCTTGTCTTTTTCGGAATCCGGAATGGATCCGCGATCGAAATAAACCCCGGGGCTGCGGACCAGCTGGGAAACGACCACCCTTTCGGCCCCGGTGATTATAAAGGTGCCGCGCGGGGTCTGCAGGGGGAAGTCCCCCATGAAGACCGTTTGGGATTTTCTTTCGTCGGTGTCGTTTTTGCAAAATTCGGCCTGCACGAAAAGGGGGGCGGAGTAGGTGTAGCCCTGCTCTTTGCATTCCTTCCAGGTGTGTTTCGGCGCTTCAAGCCGGGGCTCGGAAAATTTAAGGCTCATGGTCTTGGCGTAGTTTTCTATGGGGGAGATGTCGTCAAAAACCTCCTCCAGGCCGCTGACGCGCGGAACGTAGGAGGTGCCGTTTTTCTCATCTTCCTCCACCCTCTTCTTCCAACGCTCGTTTCCTATAAGCCAGTCGAAAGAGTCGGTCTGCACGTCCAAAAGGTTTGGAAGCTCTATAGGCTCTTTCATAGTGGCGAAACTTAAGCGCCTGGGCGCTTTATGGAGGGATATTAAGACATTCTCGTCTTCGGAGCTATTCTTTTCAGCAGTCAAATTGTAAATCCTCGCGAATCCGATTTGGGTTAGTTAGATTGAAACTTCGTCCTCTGATGAGCAACCAGAGAACACTGGCAGGCCCGCTATATGACATGCTACGCGCCGCCATTGTACCCTGCGCGCCTGAAAAATCAAATTTTGGGCGTTCTTTGGGCGCACTGCCTTACGTCTTCCGCTATGGCTTTTTTAAGTTCGGAAAGCGAGGAGAATGCTCTTTGCGATCTCAGGCGCCCTAGAAACCTAATTTCGGCGGCGAGGCCGTAAAGGCTGAAGGGCGCGCCGTCTATAAGATTCGCTTCTACTTTCACTTTCCTTGCGGCAGGGGTCAGGGTGGGGTTGGTCCCAACCGAGATTGCCGCCCTGTAGGCCCTCCCGGCGGATGCAAAATAGCCAAAGTACACCCCCTGGGCGGGGATGAGGCCCTCTATCTTGCCGCCGAGGTTGGCGGTGGGAAATCCGATTTCCCGCCCGTTTTTAAGGCCGTGGACCACCAGGCCGCTTATAAAATGCGGACGGGATAAAAGCGCTGCGGCCTCTTCCACTTCCCCCCCTTCAAGCAGGCCCCTAATCCGGGAGGAGCTCACCCTCTCGCCCAGGGCTTTTACGGCGGGGGCCACGGTAAGGCCCATGGGAAGATCGCGGCAGAAGCCCTTCATTTTTTCCACCGTCCCCTCCCCTCCGCGGCCCAGGCGCGTAAAGGGCCCTATGACAAGGTCCTCCACGCCGCTGGAAGACAGAAAAGAAAGGAAGGAAGCATAGGGCAGCGAACGGAGGGAAGGGGTAAAACTCATAACGAAAAGCTCGTCCATCCCATAATCCCTAAAAAGGCGGATTTGTTGGGAAAGGGAAGTGATTTCCTCCTTCTTTCCTTCGGGCCTGGGATCGAAAATCATGGCGGCCGCGGACGCGCCTTTCGATTTCGCCTTTTTCTTTGCAAGATCCAGAAGGGAAAGATGGCCCAGGTGCAGCCCGTCAAAGCTCCCCAATGTAAGGATCCTGCGCCCCTTTGGAAGGTTCAGCCCTTCAATTCTGTAAATTTTCACTTTTCTTCCAAATTTCCCCGATGAAAGGAAGCCCGATAGCCTTGGCCTCGACCTGGCTGGGATTTATCCAAAGCTTTTGCCCGCAAAGCCGGCATTCGGCGCAGTCTTTAAGGGAAAAGGGCCCGATCTGGGTGCGCTGAAGCCGGAAAAGATAGGCCCCGCACCCCAGCCGGCGGCCAAAATCCCGGGCCAGGGCCCGGATGTAAGTCCCCTTGGAGCAGGAAACTTCGCACTCGAGCAAGCGCCCTTCGCCGGACCAGCCGTTTTTTAGAAGGCGCCCCTTCTCAATCCGGCTGGGCGCCCTCATCCTCCCTATGCGGAAGGAATATATTTGCACCTTCCTCGGATCCAGTTCGAAGTCCTTGCCAGCCCTGGCAAGTTCGTATGCCCTCTTCCCTTCAAAGTGCAGGGCGCTGAAACGGGAGGGGACCTGGCTTATTTCCCCCCTGAACGCTTTTGCCGCCCCCTCAAGCTCCCTGTAGGAGAGGGACCTTACCAGGCGGGAGGCCTGGTTTGTTTGGGCCCTTAACTTCCCTTCCGCATCTTCCGTATCGCTCTCGGCCCCTAAAAAGAAAACCGCCTTGTAGGCCTTTTTCAGGCCTTGCAAAGAGGAGAGGGCCTTGGTCCCCCGGCCAAAGCCCAGAATCAGAAGGCCTTCGGCCAGAGGGTCGAGCGTCCCGGCGTGCCCCACTTTCTTTATGGAAAACTCGCGCCTAAAGGCGCGCGTCACGGAAAAGCTGCCGGCCCCCCGGGGCTTGTAGACGCATACGATCCCGGACGGGTCCTCCTTCATCTGTATGGGTTTTCTTCCCCCGCAAAGGCCTTTTCCGAGCTTTCCTGCTCCATCTTCTCGTCCTCCCTTAAGGCCTGATCGATTTTTTCCTCTATTCTTATGGCCCTATCCTGCAGTTCGTCATAGCGAAACTCCAGTTGGGGGGCGGTCCTGAGGCCGCACCCCCTGGCTATCCTGCTTCTAAGCTTTCCTTTTGCCCTTTCCAGGGCCTCTTTAGCCTCTTTCCTGTTTTGGGAAATCCAAAACACGCAGGCCATATGCAGATCGGCGCTTACCCTGGCTTCGGTAATCGTAACCCCCCGGAGGGCGGGGTCCTTAAGATCCCTTTCCAGCGCGGTGGCCACGGCCCGTTGCACAAAGTCGGCCACGCGCCCTTCCTTTACTTCATTCCTGCTCATCTTCAGCCTTGGAGGCGCGGGGGCCGGCCTCCTTGCGCTCCACTTCCTTCATCTCGTAAGTTTCTATAATGTCGCCTTCCTGGATGTCGTTGAAGCTTCCCAGGTTTATGCCGGCTTCGAAGCCTGCCTTCACCTCCGTCACTTCGTCTTTGAAGCGGCGCAGGCCCGTGATGACGAGATCGTTTGTCTTTACTATCCCTTCGCGCAGAATCCTGGCCTTGGAGTTTCTCTTCACTACCCCGTCCAGCACCATGACGCCCGCGATGTTGCCGAACTTGGAGGAACGGAAGATCTGTCGGATTTCCGAATGGGAAGTTGTGGCTTCTTCGTAGACGGGCTTAAGCATGCCTTCCAAAGCCTCTGTGACTTCCTCGGTGGCCTGGTAGATGACGGTGTAGAACTTGATTTCTACGCCTTCTTTTTCGGCGAGCTCGGCAATGTTCCTGTTTGGCCTTACGTTGAAGCCTATGATCACCGCCTTGTCCACAGTGGCCAAATTAACGTCGTTTTGCGTTATGGCACCCACTCCCCTGTGGATCACGTTGATCCCCACTCCGTCGGACACGTGTATCTTCATCAGTTCGTCTTCAAGCGCTTCCACGCTCCCGGAAGAGTCTCCCTTTATAACGAGGTTGAGGGTGTCTACTTCGGACTTCTTGAATTGCTCTTTAAGGCTTTCGAGGGAGACGACCTTGCGCTGCCTTCCGAGTTCCGCGGCCCTGGCCAGAGCCTCCCTCTTTTCTGCAATTTGGCGTGCAATCCTGTCGTCGGGCGCTTCTAAAAGCAGGTCCCCCGCAGCCGGAAGGGAAGTCAGGCCTAAAACCGCCACGGGCATGGAGGCCCCCGCCTCCTTCAGGGCTTCTCCGGTCTCATCGAACATGGCCCTCACTTTGCCGTAGGCAGTTCCTACGACTATGGCGTCCCCTGTCCGCAATGTGCCCTCCTTTATAAGGGCGCTTACCACCGGGCCCCTGCCGCGGTCCAGCCTTGCCTCTATGGCCGTGCCGCGCGCCGGAAGGCAGGGGTCGGTGGTAAGGTCCAAGTCGGCGTCGGAAGTGAGGAGGACCGCTTCAAGCAGCTTGTCTATCCCGGTGCCCTCTTTGGCGGACACGTTCACAAACATCGTTTCCCCGCCGTACTCTTCGGGCACCAGCCCAAATTCCATGAGCTGGCTCCTCACCTTTTCGGGGTTGGCGTCAGGCAAGTCGATTTTATTCACCGCCACCACGATTGGGACGTTTGCGCTTTTGGCGTGGTTGAGCGCTTCTATAGTCTGGGGCATGACGCCGTCATTTGCCGCTACTACAAGGATCGCGACATCCGTAAGCTCGGCCCCTCTCGCCCTCATGGCCGTGGAGGCCTCGTGTCCGGGGGTGTCGAGGAAGGTTATGTACCTCTTTTCCCCTTCCAGTTCAACCTGCACCCTGTAAGCGCCGATGCTCTGGGTGATCCCTCCCGCTTCCCTCTTCCTTTCGTGGGTGTTTCGGATCGCATCCAAAAGGCTTGTCTTGCCGTGATCGACATGGCCCATCACGGTGACGACCGGAGGCCTGGGGACCAGCCTTTCTTCTTCGCCGCCTTGCTGCAAATCTATATCGAACTGCTTGAGCAGCTGCTCGTCTTCCTGCTGGGCCGAAACCACCTCTATGTTCCAGCCGATTTCGTCTCCGAGTATCTGGAAGAGATCGGCGTCGAGGGACTGGGAGACAGTGGCCATCTGCCCCAGATGGAACAGTACCTGTACGAGGGAGGCGGCGGGGACGTTGATTTTGTCGGCCAAGTCCGCCAGGGTGGACCCCTGCCTAAGAGTTACCGTCTGCCCGTTTCCGGAGGGAAGCCTGCTCCCTCCGATGATGGGATTCTGAAGCTCTTGAAACTCCTGCCTTTTCTGTTGGAGGCGGTGGTTCTTGCGCTTTTGGGCCTTGCCCCCCGGGGCCGGCCTCCCGAAAGCGCCCCCTCCCCTCCTGGCTCCTGCCCCCTGGGCTCCGCCGGCCCTAGGCGCCGAAGCGAAGGGCCTGGGCGAAGGAGAGGCCGATTTGAACCTGGGCCCGGAAGAAGAGGCCGGCCTTCCGCCCGATCCTGCGGGCCTATGCTTGAACTGCCCTCCTGCTTGCTGCCCCGAAGCGCCCTCTCCTTTTTTGCCGCGCGGGCCCCCTTTAGGCCTTACCGTGGGCTTGGAAAGGGGATGGGGCCTTGGAATGTCGTTGGGGGTTGGGAAATGCATCCCTTGAGTGGAGGAAAAAGGATTGTTGCCCGGCCTGGGGCCCTGCCGCTTTGAAAAATCCTGCGGTGTAGGGGTAGAGGGCAAAGTCGGGGCGCGAAACAGCGTGGAAGAAGAAGAGGCCGGCTTGGGGGCGAAAGAAGCGGGCGGTTCGGGCTTCCTTTCCTTCGCATAGGCCCCTTCTTTGGGCCCTTCATGAAGTGAAGGCTTTTTGGAAAAGGCCTTTTGCGGCCTGGGAGAATGATCTTTCTGCGGCCTGGAGTCGGCGCTCTTTTGAAACTTCAATTCCAGCTGTTTTACTACGGGGGCCTCCACTGTAGAGGAAGCGGATTTAACAAACTCCCCCATGTCCTTTAGGGTCGACAAAATGGTGCGGCTGTCTACTCCGAATTTCTTCGCCAACTCATAAATACGCGCTTTAGGCACTGACACCTCACTTGTCCTCTATTTTCTGCAATCTTTTCAACTACTTATGCGCAACCGCTCAGAGCTCATGCAATACTAACAGTTTAACTGAGAAAAGCGCATTGCCCATAACTTGTACAGGTTTAGGCCTCCGACTGCCTGGAGGGCTGGATGGCTATCTTCCATCCGGTCAGCCTCGCCGCCAGCCTCGCGTTTTGCCCCTCGCGGCCGATAGCCAGCCTAAGCTGGTCTTCGGGCACGAAGGCTACGGCCTTCCTTTCTTCAAGGGAAAGGATCCGGACCGAATCCACTTTGGCCGGGCTCAAGGCGCTTGCGATATAGGAGGCCGGATCCTCGCTGTAGTCGACGATGTCCACTTTTTCAGGGCCCAGTTCGGAGACTACGGATCTGACCCTTGATCCGTCGGGGCCTATGAAAGTCCCTTTTCCATTCAGGCCCGGGAGGTTGGATTTTATCGCGATCTTAGTGCGCGATCCCGCCTCCCTTGCGATTTTGACGATGCCCACCGCTCCGGAAGAAAGCTCTGGCACTTCCCTTTCAAAGAGCTTTTCCACCAGGTTTGGGTGGCAGCGGGACACCACTATTTCCGGCCCCTTCGCCCCCCTGGATACGGCCACTACATAGACCCTGAGCCTTTGGCCGTGAGCATATTCTTCCCCAGGCGTCTGCTCGCGCCTGGGGAGCAGGGCTTCGGTTTCCCCTACGGCCACGTGGACGTTCTATTCGTATTTCTAGTCCTGCTACACGGTTCCGGTTATAAGCTGGCCCTTGCGGTTTAAGAAGGCTCCGAAAAGCTTCTCATCCTCCATATGCCTCACCAGCTGGCGGAGCGCGGTCCGGACGATCTTAGTGGACTGCCTGCTGAAGTCTTCGGGGGTGCAGTCCACTTCCTCCCCCCCCTCTTCCTTCTTCCCCCATATCGTCAGGGCTCCATGGGAG
>JAFYJT010000046.1 GCA_017537945.1 Aeriscardovia sp. | reverse complement strand
TGTTTCCGTAGTTTAAAACGGCCTTCCCCAAAACGTTCATGGTAGGCCCGGGCCTCTCCATTACATAGTTTGTGGGGAAAAAAAGCAAAGCCACCATCACTATGGCCACCCCCCAGTACGCATGCCTGGCGATCCAGCCGACATAGGACTTGAAGGGGTTGGGGGGAGCCTGCTGCTTTGAAGCCATTAATCTGTCCCCAAAGTTGGAAGGCCGGAGAAAGCCTGTGTATTTCCCATGATTTTGAGATAATACATGAAAATAAATGGAATGAAAAGAAAGACATTATGGACTCCAACGAATTTCACAAGTGGCTCATAGAATCTTTCGGAGAACAAGGCGGGGAAATGGCGTGGAAGCAGTTTTCCTCCCTGCCCGACTCCATAAAGGACGAGCTGCTTTCCGAATCGCGCCTTCCTTCGCCGGGGGAGATGCGGAAAATTTTTTCGGCCTTTAAGGCCGCCGGCCAAGAAGGGGGGGAAAGCGCGAAAGGGGTGATCAACCGCCCGCTTACCACCCAGATGGCGCTCAAAACCGCTGAAGAAAAGCACTTTAAAAATGCCATTTCCGCACTCCAGTTCGACCGCCTCTCCCAGGCTTCGAGCTCCGCCAACCTTTGGCTGGATTCCGCCTCCTCCACGCTCCCGCTCCCTGAAAAAACCAAATTCCTCACCCCCCTCCAGTGGACCCAGGGGGCGGTGAGCGCGTGGGCTTCGCTCGTATACCCTTTGGCCCAAGGGATGGAATGCACGGCGATGGAGTTTTTCAGGCAGCAGGGGGAAATGGGCTACAGCTGGGGGGTGTTTGCCGGGGGGGTGCCGATCCCGGGGATAGAAGGGGACGGTCGGGCGTTGCTGCAGAACGCCATCAGGACCAATTTCGCCATACAGCTGGGATCGGCCATAGGGGAAATGAGCCTCCCCACTTTGGCAAGCTTCGACTACGGGATAAGGACCGTGGGGGGGAAGGCGGGGGCGCTAATCCCCGAAAACCTCGACGCCTTCGCAAAAGACGCGCAGCTTCCGCAGGAGGAAGTGTACGCCTTCTACGCCCTTAGGGAAATGGCTTACGCCAGGCTCTACAATTCCGCCCCATGGATAGAAGGCCAGATTTCCACCCTCATTTACAAGTACTCGCGCGACTTCGATCTCGATACCCGGGAGGCCCGGGAAAACCCGCTGAGGGAAGTAGATTTTATGAACCCCGGCGGGATGGGCGGGATCGTCAATTTCTCCTCCCTCAAGGCAAAAGACACGGAGGAGCAAAAAAAGGCCAAAGAAAGCCTGCAGAGGCTTTTAACGCTTGTAGAAAGCTGGGTCGACTGCGTGACGTGGCGCGCGGGAAGCGCCTTCATCCCCCACATTTCAGAGCTTAGGGAAATGATGAGGCGGCGCAGGGCGGAAGGGGAAATGACCGGAAAAGTGCTGGCCAGGCTCATGGGGCTGTGCCTTGATCCGAAACGCATCAGGGAAATGTGCTCGAAATGGGACGGCCTCAGTTCGGACGTGGAAGGGCGCGACAGGCTTTGGTCCCACCCAAGGCTTTTGTCGGGGGTCGACGGGAAGGGTGGGGAGGAGGAAGGGGGGAAGGACTGGGATTCGGACTTCGACAACCTCCTTAAAGGCTGAAGGGAAGGAAGCGGCTCAGGTTCAAGGGGGAAGGGAGGAAGAGTATGTCGAGCTTTTCTTTGGCCCGTGTGGCGGCCACGTACAAAATCCTCCGCTCTTCCTCGCTGGGCTCCACCCTTTCGGTCCCCACTGCCAAAATCACCCTGTCCCACTCCAGGCCTTTGGCGGCATGGATGGTGGAAAGGGCTACCGCCCCTTCCGCCCCCCCTCCGGGGCCCGAATAAGGGATGGAACGCGCCGAAAGCTCTTTTGCCAAGGCTTCAAGGTCGCGCCTGGATCGGGCGAGGATGGCAACAGTTTTCCCTTTTTCCCTTTTTTTGGCCAGATCCGCCGCCTTGGAGGCAAGGGAGGGAAAGTCTATGAAAGCCTCCTTTGAAACGGATCCCCTGGCCCTCGAAACCGCCTTGGACCTTCCGTATTTTTCCGGGGAGGGGGCCAGGATGCTGTTGGCGCACCGTATAATTTCCCTGCCTGAGCGGTAGTTGGAAGGAAGGAAAATCTGGCGGTAAGGGGAAAGGAAGTCGCCCTCTACGTGCTTCAAAAACCAGTTGGAGGAGCCGGCAAAGGAATATATGCTTTGCGCAGGATCTCCGACTACGCATACGCTTTGCGCCCTTGAGGCCCAAAATTTCAAAACGGCATGCTGCGCAGGAGAAACGTCCTGGTATTCGTCCACCGTTATAGATTCAAATGATCCGGCCACCATGGACCTGGCTTCGGGGCTGGATTTTAAAATGCGGAGGAGGAGGAGGAAAATGTCGTCAAAGTCCATGGCCCACCTCTCCCTCTTCGCTTTTTCGTATTTCTCCCACGCCCCTTCAAAGCCCGGAGGCAGGGGGAAAGGAAGCTGGGAGGAGGCGCAGGCGGCTTCGCCCGGGGCCAGCAGGGAGCTTTTTGCCCATTTTACGGCCGAAAGGAGGGGGGCGGGGGGCGCATCGGGGCAGGCTTCTTCCATGATCCGGGCGCTCCCCCTTTCGTCCAGGAGCGAGGGGGGATCGGAAAGGGCGAAAAGCGACCAGAGCCTGCGGAGCTGGGAAAGGGCGAGGGAATGGAAGGTGGAAACCCTAATTTTTTTTTCCGTCATTGAGGCGATCCTGGACTTTAAAGAAAGGGCGGCCTGCTTTGAAAAGGCTATAGCGACGGTCTTTGCCGGGTTCCAGGCCCCCTCCGCCACGCCCAGGGCTATTCGGGAAGAAACTGTGGACGTTTTCCCGCTCCCCGCGCCTGCCATAAGGCACAGCGTCCCCTCTTTTTGCCGGGCCGCCTCCCTCTGGACGGGATCGAGGGCGGAAAGGATCGCTTCCCTTCCCTGCCCTTCCGGGCCTTTGTCATTGTTACTCATTACATCACCAGATTGTATTATTTTCACTGTGACCTATATCGACTTTTTCAAGGCATGCGCCTTGACTTCGGCTGCGGCTCCCAAGCTCGACATGATGGAAGCCGGGCTGCAGGCGGGGCGCGAGGATGAAAAAGCCGGTATAAGCGCCCTGGAAGTGAGGACGACCCGGAACCAAAGGTGCATTTCCTACCTTTCAAAGTCCAAAGCGGGGGAGAAAGTCCTGGAGGCCCGGGAGCGGGCTGAAGGCTTGCTGGAAGGCAGATTGGACCTCTCCCGAAAAGGGGTAAAAGTAGAAAGATGCCTTTTGGGAAAAGGCCTGAAGGATCTGGACGGGGAAGAATACTTCGTGCTGATTTGTTCTTTTTCCCCCTCCTCCTCCCCTCCCCTGCGCGCCCTGGCCGAAGAAGAATGCCTCTCTTTCGGAAAAGGGGTAGGGTACGTGCATGCCTCCGGGGCGGCCTTTAGGGGCTTTTCCTCATTTTCCGCCCCCTCCATAAGGTTCGGACTCAAAGCGTGGGTTGAAAGGCTTGGGGAAGCGGGAAAAGTGGACGCCAGGATTTTGGACGCATGGGGGGAATTGGCGGATATGGACGCCCTCTGGGATTTTTCCCCCTCCCTTATCCACGGAGGGTGGAAAAGGGGGCAGGCCGGCTTCGCGGGGGGCTCCCTTTGCTCCCTTTCCGAGTGGGAGGAAGCCCAAATAAGCGATCCGGCCCGGGATCTGGAGTGGATGTTCGCCCAGGATCTGTCCCAAAGGCAGATTGACGCCTTTATGCAGGGCTACGCTATGGCCATGAACGACTCCATGGATCCGTTCATCCTCCCCCGGGCGAAATTGTGGAGGCAGATGGAAATGGGGGCC
>JAFYJT010000045.1 GCA_017537945.1 Aeriscardovia sp. | reverse complement strand
GCGGGATCTGGAAGACCCCGTCCCCTATCACTTGGTATATGGGGGTGCACGCGAACTCGAAAAAGAAGCTTATGCAAAGCAGGGCCAGAAGGATCATGTATTTTCCGTTTTTAAGGAACTTGGGCGTGATGAAGGAGCGCTTGTTTTTGGCCACGTTGAAGGAAAAGCCTACTACCAAGACCCCGAAGATGATCCAGAGCCACCAGAACTGCATGTAAGAGAAGTAGACCGCAAGGCAGGTGGCTATGCCGGCAAAAATGATGATCCCTATAGAATCCACTTTTTCGCCCTTGCCCGAAACGTTTGGCGTGTCTTTTACGAGGATGGGGAAGACGAAAATGGCCAAAGCCGGGATCAAAAGGAGCCACTTCCAGGGCATGTCCTGGATCCAGCCTCCGGCAAATACCCCGAGGGCGACTGAAAGGTAGTAGGCCGCATTGAATATGCCAAGGTATACGGCCTTCTCTTTTTTATTGAGGAATTTTACGGTCATTATAAGGAAGACGGATCCTGCCACTTGGGCGCCTGCCACTTGCAGCGCCCTTACGGCAACCACCACCCAAAAGTTGAAAGACAGGAAAAAGCCTACTACGGAAGAGACGATTAAAACCCCCACTCCCCAGAGCACCATTTTCTTGGGGGAGATGAAGTCGCAGAGGGTTTCGTAAAGCATGCAGACTATCCCCAAAATTATGCCCGGCAGCGTTGAAAGCAGGGCCGCGGCCGTAGCCGAGACGTGCAGGGAAGTGCCTATGTTCGAATAAACCAGGTTGAAGCACTGGATCATAAGGTTGCCGATGATGAAGATAAACAAAAGGCTCGGAAGGGATTTTTTGGTTTCCCGCCTTATTCTCTCAAATTCGACGTCATTGTCGCTTGCGTTCATAACAATCCTTACCGGTGAGCGCGGATGGAAGATCCTACAAACTTGCGGA
Source organism: Aeriscardovia sp. (assembly GCA_017537945.1). GTDB lineage: Bacteria > Actinomycetota > Actinomycetes > Actinomycetales > Bifidobacteriaceae > RGIG1476. Next base: position 11,599 of record JAFYJT010000045.1, on the reverse strand, counting down.
CCGCAAGGGTGCAGATTATAGACAGGGCCGAAAGCGCGGCCATGAGCCAGAATATGAGGGACAGGCGGGGCCCGAGGCTAAAACCTATATGCGACTTCTCTACGGCGCTGTATACGGCTATGCCCAGGGCCGGGGCCACGTTCATGGCCACGTGGGCAATCCCCACGCCCCTCCCCCTCTGGCTCTCGGGCAGGGCGGAAGTGGCTATGTCGTATATGGGCGTGTACACCAATGTTAGGCCCACTTCATAAAGAATCATGAATGCCGTGACCGCCGCAAAGCCCCACTTGAGCGCGAAAGCCGAGAGAATGAAGCCTGAAAGCATGAGGGAGAGGGAGAGGAAGATTGAAGGCCAGTTGCCGATCTTTTTGCAGACGGCCCCTGAAAGGCAGGCCACCGCCACGCATATCAAATACACCAGGGCAAGGAGCCAGGAAATGGATTCAAGGCGCATGTGGTAGACGCGTTTCCCTATGGTTTTGTAGATGGGTATGGTGGCGTATTGGAAGAAGAAAGTGAGGAACAGGATAAAAAGCGTCCCTATGAAGGCGCGGGACTTTACCATGGATCCTGTAAGGAGCGGGTTTTTGCTTTTTTTCATCCAAATGGCGAAAACGGCGAAAAGAAGGCAGCTGGCCAGAAGGAGCCAAGCCTTTTCGTAAGTGAAGAAGATGGTAAGGAAGGCGACGCAGACGGTAAAGAGGGAGGCTCCGAAAGCGTCGAAAGGCTCCGGCTTGGCTTCAAGCTTGGGCACGTCCCTAAGGAGGAAGGGGAAGAGGAAGATGGAGAGGGCGGGGACCAGGAGGATGTACCTCCAAGGGATGAAGTCGATCTGCCCTCCCAAAAGCATCCCAAGGACTACGGATACGAAGTAGGCGGCGTTGTTCAGGCCTATAAAAATCCCCCTGTTTTTCTTTGGCAGGTATTTTACGAGGATTACAAGCACCACTGAGGCGTGCACGGCCACGGTCTGAAAAATCCGGCATACCAGCACCACCCAGAAGTTGGAGGCGGCAAGGAAGCCCACTATAGAGCTTGCCGCGAGCACGACGGTCCCCGCGCACACTATCGTCCTTGGGGACACGTAGTCGCACAAAGTGTCGTAAAAGAGGCACACGGCCGCCAAGGCCACCCCCGGCAAAGACACCAAGAGCGAGGCCTCGGGGAGCATGTGCAGGCTTTCCCCCACGTTTTCGTAGACCAGGTTGAAAGATTGGAAAATAATATGCCCAAAAATGCCTAAGGCGAAGAGGGCGGGCAGAGCCCTCTTCGCCTTGCGTAGCTGCTTGGGGGAAACCGCTTCCCCTTCTTCAAAAGCCGAGGCCCTTGAAGTGTCCCCTGTCGTTGAAACTGAAATGCCGTCCTCCAAAAAAACTTTGGTTGGTTTCAATGATACATTGGGGAGCCTACACCCCTACTTTTTGGAGGCCTTGCTTTTGCCCTTTACTTTTGCCTCCGCCTCCGCAAGGACCTGTTCGTCGGCGCTCAAAGGATCCTCGAGGGCGGCTTTTTCGGCGGGGGTAAGGGAATTTGCCCTCTTTTCCATGTTGATTATGTGCCTCTCGGAATAAGTAAGGTAGAGGGAAATGACAAAGCAGAGGCCGGAGGCCGAAAATATCACCACGCTCGAAGCCCCCCAGCCGAACCTGTCGACAAGCTCGCCTATAAGGGCGGTGGCGATGGTGTCTCCGAAAATGTACTGGAAAAAGCCCATAAAGCCGGTGGAAATCCCTACGGCGTACTTGGGCACGGCTTCATTTACCATAAGGCCCACCAAGTCCAAGGGGGCGTAGATGCAGGCCCCGGAACAGAAAAGGCCTACGAGGATGAGGCCCTTGTTGGGGGCGAAAAAGTAAAGGCACAGGGAGCCTATCATCACTATTGTCAGGCAGAAAGTCACAAGGGCCCTGCGCCCCTTTAAAAGATCGGAGACGAATCCGAAGAAAATTACGGCGGGGATGAGGAAGAGCTCGTATTCGCCCACGATCCAGCGGGCCGTATTGGGGCTGAAGCCCTTTGTGGGAAGGTAGCTTGGGATCCAGCTTAAAATCCCGTACCTGCAGATGTAAAAGCTCATGGACGCCAGAGACACGGCCCAGACCATCCTGTTGCACAAGAGGTCTTTGACGAAGACCTTCCACACGCTTTTTTTAGTGACGCTCCCGGCCGTCGTGCCCCCTTCCTCGTTCAATTCGACGCTGTCGGAATAGGTGTTGATGTCGGGAAGGCCGTAAGTTTCGGGCCTTTCGGAATTTACAAGGTACATCAAAGTCCCTATCACCGCGGCCACTATGGAAGCTGTAATGAAAATGGCGCTCAAAGACCCGGAGAAGGCCGCCGCGGCGGCTTCAATCGTGACTACGCAGAAGAACGCCCCAAAGTTGTGGGCCGCGCTCCAAATCGCGTAGGCCGTCCCCCGGCTCCGCTTTGCAAACCACAGGCTCACTTCCCTCTGGCATACGGGCGCCCCTACGCCTTGGAAGACGGAATTTATGAGCATAAGCACTATCATGACCGCAAAAGAGCGGGTCCAGGCGAAAAAGAGGTTGGCTATGGCAGATCCGTACAGGGCCAAAATCAGGAACCTCTTCATGGAGACCCTGTCGGCCACAAAGCCCATGATGAATTTGCTAATCCCGTAGCCTATTCCGAAAGCGGAAAGTATGATGCCTATTTCCCCTACGCTGAAGCCGTACTGGTGCCTGAGCGGGACCTCCTCGTCCTGCACCACCTGGCGGATGATGTAGAAAGAGGCGTAAGACAGGCAGGTGGCTATAAGAACCCCCGTCTGCCTCATGCGGTATTGGTGCTTTACCTTTTCCTTGGGCACCTTGACGGCGGAAGCGGCGGGTATCCCCAAAAATGACATGGATCTTGCTCCTCTTAGTTTTCAGTTGCCCCATTGCAACCTAAGCGGATGATGTATATTAGCACTCGTATAAAGAATTAACCCATTTTATCACCAAGATGCGATCCGGGGGGAAGAGGAGTGCTTAAAATCTTCAAAAGGGATCTTAAGAGGCTGGCCCGCACGCCCGCGTCCCTCCTCACGCTCCTCACCCTCCTTTTCCTTCCCGCCGTCTACGGGTGGTTCAGCACCTACGCCTACTCCGATCCCTATTCGAAGACCGGCCGTTTGCCCGTGGCGGTGGCGAACATGGATTCGGAAGCGGAAGTTGAAGGGGAAAAAATAGACATAGGATCGCAATTGGTGGAGAACCTGAAGAAAAACAATGAGCTTGGCTGGAAATTCGTAGGGGAAAAAGAGGCCGAAGCGGGGGTAAGGAGCGGAAAGTATTTCGCCGCCTTCGTGGTGCCCAAAGGATTTAGCCAAAGCCTGGCCAAGGCCATAGAGGATCCTGCAGGCTCCAAGGCCCCCAGGATCCTCTATTTTTCAAACCAGGAAGAGAGCCCGGTTACCCCTAAAATCACTTCCATAGGGGCGGTGAAAATCCAAAGGGAGATAAATTCGCAGATAGATTCCGCCCTCCTTAAAGCCGTGATGGAAAAAATGAGCCGGGCCGCCGTGCAGTCCAAAGGGGAGGCGCTTGACGGGGCTGAAGGAATAATGGAGGAATCCAAAGAGCTTAAAGAGGACCTCTCCCGAGTGCGCGCGGACCAGGAAAGCCTCGCCGAAAGCGTTTCCGCCGCCTCAGGATCCCTTTTGTCCGCCTCCAGGTCCCTCTCCTCCCTTTCCCTCCCCCCTCTTTCCCTTTCCGCCCCCTCTTTTTCGCCCCTCCCCGGCAAGATCCTGGAAGAAAAGCTTTCTTCCCTTTTCAATCAGGTTGGCCATATTTATTCCCTCCCTTTTCCCTCCCCCCTCAAGGCCAAAGCCTCTTCCGCCTTGTCCTTCCTTTCTTCTTCCCTTTCCTCCCTCTCCTCCTCAATTTCCCAGCTTGAAAAGGAGGCCTCCCAGGCCAGGGCGGACGCCCAGTCCCTCCTTTTGGCCCTGAAAGCCCGGGGCGAGGAAGCCGGGAGCATGGCGGCGGGGATCCCGCTTTTTCTTTCTTCCAGTTCAAAAGACCTTAAAAACCTCTCCTCAGCCCTCAAGGAGGCGAACCTTCCTTTAAGCGAATGGGAAAACGAGCTTTCTTCGCTCTCCTCCTCAATTTCCCAGCTTGAATCCTCCGCCTTCATTTCCTTCCTCTCCAAGCTCGGGGCCTTGAACGCCTCAAGCGCCTCTTCCTTCCTCTCCTCCCCCGTGCAGCTTGAAACCGTTCCCGTCTACCCCGCTTCCTACGTCCAAGCCGTCTCGCCCTTTTTCCTCGCCCTCTGCCTCTGGGTGGGGGCATTTATGCTGGTCGTCATATACAGCCTCTTTCCGGATGGGAAGGGGGTAGGGAAAATAGGGCCGAGAAGCGGGTATTTTGCCAGGCTCTCCCTCTTTTGGTTCATTTCCTTCCTCCAGGCCCTGGTGGCTTCTATAGGGGAAGGGTGGATCCTAGGCTGGAAGATCCGTTCCCTCCCCCTGTTTTTCTTTTCGGCCCTGTTTTCCTCCTTCGTCTTTACCTCCATCATTTACGCTATGGCCGTGTGCATGGGAAAGCTCGGCAAGGCCCTGGCCCTTGTAGCGGTCATGATCCAAATTCCCGCTTCTGGGGGGATGTACCCGGTGTCCCTCCTTCCTGCAGCCTACAGGGCCCTTTACCCCCTCCTGCCCTTTACTTACTCCATAAACCTTTTTAGGATCTCTTTGGCCAGCGGCGGGGCGGCGGCATTTGCAAAAAATTCAGTTTTTCTTTTCCTTTTCTCCCTTTCCTTTACAGGGGCGGCCCTACTGCTCTTCCCCGCGCTTTCTTCCCTGCAAAAGTCTTTAAACCTGCGCTTAAAGGCTGGGGACTTTTTCATGTCAGAAGGGGAGAACCTCCCTTCTTCCAGGCGCCTGGAGGACGCCATATATTTCCGACTGGCCCTTCAGCCAAGGGCCAAAGTGGAAATGGAGTGGAAAAAGTTCAAGAGGCGCTACACCGGGGCGGCCATTGGGATATGCGCCTTTTTTTTCTCCCTCCCCCTTGTCCCCATGATTTTGCTCTTTGCAGGCGCCGCCAGCCGCAGCCTCTTCCTTTTCGTATGGGTCGGGTCCTATGCCGCGGGCATGATTGCGGCCGCCTTTATGGAGTATGCGAGGCTTTGCGCGGAAAAGGCAGTCGATAGGCGCTTGTGAAAGGATAAGTTTTATGAGGCTTTCGGGCGATTTTGAAAAAGGGGGGGAGGAAAAAGGAAGCAAGGATCGCCCCTTCTTTTCCCCCCCTTCTTTTCCCCCCTTCCCTAAAAGGCTGTGCTTTTTAAACCCGTTTCGCCTGGCCTACAGGGACGTTTCCTCCGTTTTTTCCAGCCTTATTTCCCTGGCCGTGCTTTTGGGGCTCATCCTGATCCCCGGGCTTTACGCCTGGTTCAATCTGGGGGGCGAATTCAACCTCTACTCAAGGACGAAAGACTTAAGGATTGACGTTGTAAACCAGGATGAAGGCTACTCTTCCCCCCTGCTTCCGTTAGGGGTGAATTTTGGATCCAAAGTGGTGGGGGCCCTGCAAAAAAACCATAAGTTCCTTTGGGAAGAAACCAGCCTTAAAACCGCCCAAAGGCAGGTAAGGGATGGGGAGGCTTACGCGGCCGTGGAAATTCCGGAAGGCTTTTCGAAGGGGCTTATGGACATCCTTTCCTCCCCCTCCCCCTTGAAAGTCAAATTCCTGGTGAACGAATCCATCACCCCCCTTTCGCCAAAGCTTACCGAAGAAGGCGCGGACGACCTTGAAAACGAGGCCAGGGAGGTTTTTGCTTCCAGCTCCCTCAAAATCGCGGTTTCGGCCCTAGAGTCCTTCGCTTCCTTAAACCCCGGCTCCTCTTTAAGCCTCCTTTCTTCGGCCGCTTCCAACGCCTCCTCGGCAATGCAGACTTCCCAGTCGGCCCTGCTCGCCTATTCGGGAGTCTTGGAATCGGCCTCCAGCCTCCTCTCCTTTTCCGCTTCCCAGGCTTTATCCCTTGCCAATATGCTTAAAGGGAACCAAAAAGCGTTTTCCATAAAGCCCCTCCCCCTAGAACTTCCTAAAATAACTTCTTCCTCCCTTCCCCTTTTTCAGGAAGCGGAAAGGAGGGTGGAAGGCCTCCTTTCTTCGCCCCTCCTTTCCTCGCCCGCCTTTTCAAAGTTAAAAGGGCTTCTGGAAGAAATTGAAGCGGAATTTCAGGGGGCAAAGGGCTACATCCTTTCTTTTTCTTCCTCCATCTCTCTAGGCCTTGAAAAAATGGAAAGCATGGAAATCCAGGCGGAAAAAGAGATTGAAAGCCTCTCTTCCTCCCTTTCTTCCCTCTCCTCCGACCTTTCTTCGCTTTCCAAGGCTTCCTTAGGGGCAGCAAATTCCCTTTCTTCCCTCTCCTCCGACCTTTCTTCGCTCTCTCTAGTAGCTTCCGCCCTCTCTTCTTCGCTTTCTTCGCTCTCTTCAGGCCTTGGCAGGGGCCTTCCTTCTTTGCCCTCTTTTGGAAGCCCGGATTCTGCCGCGAGCCTTCTTAGCAGCCCGGTGAAAGTGGAAGAAGTCCCCGTTTGGCCCGTCTCCCCGTTTGGGAGCGCCATCACCCCTTTTTACTGCGCGCTGGCCATGTGGATAGGCTGCCTTCTTGACTGCCTTGTAATAAAGACGCGCTACTCCTACTTGAAGGCCGAAGGGCTTTGGAGGCTTAAAAGGTGGCACCTTGTGCTCGGAAGGTGGATCTCCATAGAATTGATCGCCTTTTTCCAATGCGAGGTCACGGCCTTAGGATGCCTTTTTTACATGGGATCGCAAATTAAAAGGCCGTGGCTCTTCCTTTTGGAGGCCTTTTTCTGCTCCCTTTCTTTCAGCTCCCTTTCTTACGCCTTGGTAAGGACCTTCGGGGAAGCTGGGAAAATGGCGTGCGAGCTTATTTTAATTTTTCAAATTACGGCTTCAGGGGGGATCTACCCCCTCCAGCTCCTTCCCAAAGGCGCGGCAAATGCCTCCATATTCCTCCCGGCCACTTGGGCTATAAACGCCATGAGGCCCTGCATAGGGGGCTCTTCTCTATCCCCTTACTGGAACGGCATAGGGGTCCTAGGCATTTTCTTTGCAGCTTCCTGGATCTTATGCATGGGGTTTGGCAGGATTTTTTCCCGCCTTTCAGAAGCCTTTTCCGAAAGCCTGGAATCGGGGGGCCTTGCCGCCTAGCGCATGCTTTTAAAGCTTTCTTTTAAGATTTCCGAGCATTCTGCGCCCCGGAACCCCCCTACGACTTCCGCCTTCCATCCCCCCGGCGCCTGGCGGGGGACGTCCCAGACCGAGCCGCACGCGCCCCCCTCTTCGTCCCAGGCTCCGAAAACGATGCGCCCCATTTTGAAAAGCAGGGCCGCGCCGGCGCACATTGGGCACGGTTCAAGGGTGCAAAAAAGCGTGCAGCCTTTAAACCCTTCCGCGCCCAATTTTTCCTGGGCCCGCCTTATTGCAATGGCCTCCGCATGCAGGAAGGGGGAAGATCTGTCGTTAAACCCCTCGGAAACAATTTCCCCTTCCGGCCCGGCTACTAAAGCGCCTACCGCCACCCCTTTTGACATTTTGGCCAGCTCCATGCACCTTTCCATCAAATCAAAAGCGCCCTTTTCAAACATGTAGGGCCTTTTCAGCTCCACTCCCATTCCCCCTCTGCAATTAAACTATTGAATAGGTTATCAGCTAGAAAGAGGATTTTTAATCTTGAAGTATTATGAAAAGCTTGCCAGGAAAATGAACGGGGAAGGGGAAATCGACATGGAGGCTCCCCCTTTGGTCTTGGAAGACGAGAAGGTGTACAGCTGCCCTATATTTTCTGTGCACAAAAAGGTCGTGGCCCTCGCCAAAAAAGACGGCGGGAGGGAAGTGATAAGGCGGGAGCTCGTAGATCACTTGGCCGGCGTCATATGCCTCGTACACGATCTGGATACCGATTCTTATCTTGTGGAAATGGAATACAGGGTAGGGCCCGGCGCCTTCGTTTTCGGCCTTCCTGCAGGGCTTATAGAAAGGGGCGAAGCCCCCCTGGAAGCGTCCAAGAGGGAAGTGGAAGAAGAAACGGGGGTAAGGCCGGGGAAAATTGTAGAGATAGAGCAGTACGGGGCCTTCTATGCCTCGGAGGGGGCCAGCAACGACAAGGCGTACCTTTTCACCCTGCACGTTTCCGAAATAGAAAAGCGCCCGGTCAGGCCGGACGCGGGGGAGTTTATAAAGTCCGCATGGGTCTCGTTTGACGATCTGCTCCTTCTGCCAATAAAAAACGCCTCCAGCGCCCTTTTGGTCAGAAACGAGCAGGTAAGGAGGCGCGGGGGTCAGATTTTGTAGCGCTCCTCTTTGGCCCTGGCGGCTACGGACGGATCCTTTTCCTCCAGCTCTTTAAGGGCTTCTTCAAGACCTTTTGAAGACTTGGGGACCAGGATTTGGACCTTTAAAAGAAGGTCTCCCTTGGGAGAAGAGGCGCACCCTCTCCCCCTTACCCTCAATACCGCCCCCGAGCTCGTCCCTTCCGGGACTTTTACCTTCAAAAGCTCGCCCGTGATGTCTTTGACGATGACGCTGGCCCCCAGGCAGGCTTGGGAGAAAGTCAGAGGCAGGTTCCTTACAAGGTTCTTCCCGTCCATGGAAAAGACGGGATCGGGGGCAATATGCACTTCAAGGTAGAGGTCGCCCCTGGCTCCCGTGACGGGATCCTGCGCGCCCTTCCCCTTGAGCTTTATCGTTTGGCCGTCCTTTACCCCTGCCGGAATTTTGGTCTTTATAAGCGATCCGTTCACCTTCAAGGACACCGTGGCGCCGGTGACTACTTGGAGGAGGGACAAGTCCACGCTCGACTCCAGGTCAAGATCGCGCGGGTCGCTGTAATGCGAGTACCCCCCCGCGCCTCCGAACTGGTTGAAGATGTCGGAAAAGCCCGAGGCCCGGCCCCTCCCCCCTCCGAACATCGAGCTGAAGATGTCGGAAAAGCCGGCGTCGGCCCCGTAGCCTCCGGAACCTGCGGTGAACCTTGCCCCCCCTGCGCCGAACTGCCTTATGGCGTCATACTTCTTCCTTTGCTCGGCGTTGCTCAACACGTCGTAGGCCTCGGAAATGTCTTTGAACTTTTCGACCGCCGAGGGGTCGTGGTTGAGATCAGGATGATACTTCCTGGCCAGCTTCCTGTAGGCCTTGTTTATCTCTTCCTGGCTCGCATCCTGCCCAACCCCTAAGACCTTGTAAAAATCCTTGTTTAGCCATTCGTTTTCTGCCATTGGCCACCTGCCGCCTTTTTGTTAAAACCACGCCGTAAGGGAGTCAGAAAGTAAAATACTTCCTTACCGTGTCGTAGAGCTTCCTCTGATCCGGAGTGCTCAATACGTCGTAGGCCTCCGTTATCTGCTTAAATTTCACGGCGGCCTCCGGGTCGGGATTGACGTCCGGATGGTACTTTCGGGCAAGCTCTTTATAAGCTTTTCCAATTTCCTCTTCGCCGGCATCCTGGCTGACGCCTAAAGTCGCGTAGAAGTCCTTGTTGGACCACTCAGGTATCGTCATTCTTCCCCCTCCGGCTTCTTCCCGCCTTCGGCCTCCTGCGTTTTAGGCTCCTCCGGCGGAAGGGGGGAGGAGACGACCACGCGCGCGGCCCTTACCACTTTGCCGTCAATTTTGTATCCCGCTTCCACCACGGTTTCGAGGATGTCGGAATCGACCCCCTTCTTGGGGTTGTGCAGGACGGCTTCGTGCACGGCCGGATCGAACGCCTCCCCGGCCTGTCCAAACTTTTCTATCCCAAGCCTTGAAAGCGCCTTGTCCATCTGTTTGGAAACGGCCTTCATGGATTCGTCCATTTTGCCGTGCTCGCGGATGCGGTCCAAGTCGTCCAGGACGGGGAGGAGGGCCTTTAACGCGTCCTCTACGCCCGCCCGCTTGAACTGCTCCTTTTCTTTAGAAGTCCTGTTGCGGAAGTTGATGAAATCCGCCCTTTCCCGCTGCAGGGCCTCAAGGTATTCGGCCGCCTCTTTTTTGGATTCTTCCAACTCCCTGGAGAGATCTTCTTCTACGGCGTTGTCAAGCTCCCGCTCGAGGGAATCGAGGTTCTCCTCAGAGGGATCCTTCTCCTCTTCCTCCGAGTTTTCGCCCATCTCTACTCGTCTTTCTTCTCGTCGTCGTCTACGACCTGGGCGTCCACCACGTCGTCGTCGGAGGCCTGCTGCTCAGGGGCGGGGCCGGCCTGAGAAGATCCGTTCTGATCGTAAATGTTCTTTCCGATCTTCTGTGCGGCCGTCATAAGCTCGTCCTGCGCCTTCTTGATGGCTTCCACGTCGTCCCCCTTGAGGGTCTCTTTGAGTGCGCCGATCTTGGTCGAGACTTCCGAAGCGAGATCGGCGGGGATCTTGTCCTTGTTGTCGTTCAAAAGCTTCTCTATAGAGTAGGCGAAAGCCTCTCCCTGGTTGCGCGTCTCGGCGTCTTCCTTGCGCTTCTTGTCGTCGGCCTCGTGTTCCTGGGCTTCCTTGACCATGCGGTCGATTTCCTCTTTGGGAAGGGAGGATCCTCCGGTGATGGTCATGGACTGTTCCTTGCCCGTCCCCTGGTCCTTGGCAGAAACGTGCACGATGCCGTTGGCGTCGATGTCGAAAGTGACTTCGATCTTGGGCACCCCCCTCGGGGCAGGGGCGATTCCGGTCAATTCGAACGTCCCCAGGGGCTTGTTGTCGCGGGCAAACTCCCTTTCCCCTTGGTAGACCTGTATGAGCACGGAAGACTGGTTGTCTTCGGCGGTGGAGAAGATTTCGCTCCTCTTAGTGGGGATGGCGGTGTTCCTGTCGATGAGCTTGGTCATAATGCCGCCCTTGGTCTCGATTCCGAGGCTGAGCGGGGTAACGTCTATCAAGAGCACGTCCTTGCGGTCGCCCTTGATGACTCCGGACTGGATGGCGGCCCCCACGGCCACCACTTCGTCCGGGTTTACCGACTGGCTGGCGTCCTTGCCGCCGGTCAGTTCCTTTACAAGCTCCTTTACGGCAGGCATCCTGGTGGAGCCCCCCACGAGGATCACGTGGTCGATGTCGGATACCTTCACCCCGGCGTCGGAAAGGACCTGGGAGAAGGGCTTGCGGCACCTGTCGAGAAGGTCGCGGGTCATTTCTTCAAAGTGGGCGCGGGTCAGGACTTCGTCAAGGTGCACCGGCCTTCCGTCGGGAGTCATGGCCAGGTACTGCATGGATATGGTGGTTTCCAGGGCGTTGGAGAGCTCCTTTTTGGCCTGCTCGGAGGCTTCCTTGAGCCTTTGGAGGGCGATCTTGTCCTGTGAGAGGTCGACGCCGTACTTGTCCTTAACCGTCTTCACCAGCCAGTCGATAATCCTCTGGTCCCAGTCGTCGCCGCCAAGGTGGTTGTCGCCGTTGGTGGCTTTGACTTGGATGGTGGAGAAGCCGTCTTCGTCCTTGCCTATTTCCAGCAGGGAGACGTCGAAAGTGCCGCCGCCAAGGTCGAAGACGAGTATCTGCTCGTTTTCATTCCCTTTTTCAAGGCCGTATGCCAGGGCCGCCGCGGTGGGCTCGTTTATGATCCTTAAAACGTTAAGCCCCGCGATCTTGCCCGCGTCCTTGGTGGCCTGCCTCTGGGCG
>JAFYJT010000044.1 GCA_017537945.1 Aeriscardovia sp. | reverse complement strand
CTTCGTGCTCTCTTTTCCCATATACGATTTAAGCTACATCCCCATTTCCTCCCAGTCCCTCTTTGCAAAAAGCCAGTGGAAGCCCATAGTCCACCACAAAAAGCAGGAGGGGAAAGAGGGGAAAGATGAGTAAAGAAATGAAGAAAGCCGTGGGGGCGGTCAAGGCCTGTTTTAAAAACGCCCCCCTTCCGGAGGGAAGCCTCCTGCTTTTGGCCTGTTCGGGGGGGAGGGACTCTTTGGCCTTGGCCCTGGCCTCCCGAATCTGCGCCCGCGGGCTTGGGCTCAGGCTCGCCGCAGCCGTGGTGGACCACGGAATCCAGGAGGGGAGCGGAAAAGTGGCTAAGGAAGCGGCAAGGAAGCTCCGGGCAATCGGGATCCCCGATTCCAGGGCGGTTAAAACTTCGTTAGATCCTGAAGAAACAAAACTTAATGGGGTGGAAGCCGCGGCAAGGGAGGCAAGGTACGAAGCCCTGAAAAAAGAGGCCCGAAGGCTTGGGGCTTCAGCCCTTGTTTTGGCCCACACCAGGACCGATCAGGCAGAGAGCGTGCTTTTGGACGCCTGCAAGACCCCTTCCTCTTCTTCCTGGAAAGGGATGGGGGAAATAAGCAAAAGCGGGGGGCTTTTGTACCTCAGGCCCTTCCTTTCCCTTTCCCGGGAAGAGACCACGAGAATATGCCTGGAAGAAGGCATCAGGTGGTGGGACGATCCGACCAACGGGGAAGGAGGCGGGAAGGATTTGTCCCTTCTTCCCCGGCGCAGCAGGATTAGGCTGGAAGTCATGCCGAAACTGGAAGAAATTTCTGGCGGGGGGGCCGAGGCCCATCTTGCCTCCTTTGCCTCCATGCATCGGGAAGACGAGGAATTTTTAAACGCCCTGGCCCTCGAATCCATGGAAGGGATCGATTTTTCCCTTCCCTTCTCCCTGCCCCTCCAGCGCCTCGCCTCCCTGCCCCTCCCCCTCAGGAGGAGGTGCTGCAGGATTATCCTCAAAAATTTTCTTGACAAACGCGCGGCCGTGGAAAAACAGGTGGAAATTTTCATGGGGATTTTGGAAAAGGGAGGAGGGGAAATGGATCTTTCTTCCGGGCTGCGCCTCTGCGCGAAGAAAAAGAGGCTGATAATAAAGTTATGCAATAATTAATTCCATGGAGATAGAGGACGTTAAGGACGATATCGAAAAAGTTTTACTTACCAAAGAACAAATTCAAAGGAAAATTAGAGAGACAGCCCATAAAATCGATGCGGATTACGCGGGGAAAGACCTTGTGCTGATTGGAGTCCTAAAGGGCGCGGTAAATGTGATGACGGCCCTCATGAACTACATGCATACCACTTGCCCTATAGGCTTTATGAGCTTGTCTAGCTACGGAGAGGGATTCGAATCCACGGGCAGCATTAAAGTCCGCTCCGACCTCAATGTCGATGTCGAAGGAAAGGACGTCCTCATAGCCGAAGACATAGTGGATTCGGGCACGACCCTCCACTGGCTGGAAGGCTACCTGCTCGATAAAAAGGGAGCCAAAACCGTAAACGTCTTCCCCCTCCTAAGCAAGCCTTCCCGCAGGAAGTGGGACATTTTCATAAAGTACCCCGGGTATGAAATTGAAGACGAGTTCGTCATAGGATTTGGTCTAGACTATAAAGAATGTTACCGCAACCTGGATTCCATAGCGGTCTTAAAGCCTTCCGTATACCAGCAGGAAAGGATGTGAAATTTGCCCTCCCCAAATTCAAGCAATGGAGGCCATAAGCGGTCTTTTTGGAGCCAGCCGTGGGTGTGGATCGCCTGCATTTTGATTCTCGCCTTCCTGCTGTTCGAGTTCTTGGGAAACCGCGGAGCCAAGACTATAAGCACCCAGCAGGGCCTGGATCTTTTAAAGCAGCAGGGTTCGGTGCAGGTGGATTCTGCCACGATAAACGGTCCCAAGCAGATCGTCACCCTTCAGCTTGACAACAACTTCAGCCCCACCGTTGACGGGAAGACCGTAAACTACGGCAAGAACGTGCAGTTCTACTACGTCCTCGCCCAGGGATCCCAGGTGGCTCAGGCGGTGGAAAAAGCCACTTCAAGGGCCGGATACAAATACAACTCCATAGTCCCTAACAACGGGGTGTGGAGCTATGTGCTCACATCCCTCCTGCCCTTCATAATCATCTTCCTCCTCTTCTGGTGGGCCATGAGCAAGCTCCAAAGCGGGGCCGGCGGAATCATGGGGATGGGGGGCAAAAAAAGCAACCGCCTTCCAAATTCGGAAATCCCCAAGACGAAGTTTTCCGACGTTGCGGGGGAGCCTGCCGCAGTGCAGGAAGTGGAGGAAATTAAGGACTTTCTCAAAGATCCCGCCAAGTACAGGAGGCTGGGGGCGAGAATCCCCAGGGGCGTGCTCCTATACGGGCCCCCTGGAACAGGAAAGACCCTTTTGGCCAGGGCCATCGCCGGCGAAGCCGGCGTGCCTTTCTACGCCATGGCGGGATCCGACTTTGTAGAAATGTTCGTGGGCCTGGGCGCTTCCAGGGTCAGGGAACTTTTTGACGAAGCCAAAAAGCACGCCCCGGCCATCATCTTCATAGACGAAATCGACGCCGTGGGGCGCAAGAGGGGCTCTGGCATGACCGGCGGCCATGACGAAAGGGAGCAGACTTTAAACCAGCTTCTTGTGGAAATGGACGGCTTCAACAACGATACGGGAATCATAGTAATAGCCGCCACCAACAGGCCGGACGTTTTGGACAAGGCCCTTTTGAGGCCCGGGCGTTTTGACAGGCAGGTTTCGGTGGAGGCCCCCGACCTTCAGGGCAGGGAAGCCATCTTGAGGGTCCACGCCAAAGGAAAGCCTTTCGTCCCCAATATCAACCTGCACCTTATAGCCGTCAGGACCCCGGGCTTTACCGGGGCGGATTTGGCAAACGTCCTTAACGAAGCGGCCCTCCTTACCGCCCGCTCCAACGCCCAGCTTATAGACGAAAGGGCCATAGACGAAGCCATAGACAGGGTCATGGCGGGCCCCAGGCGCCAGTGGAAGGGCATGGCGATAGAGGAATTGAGGAACACCGCCTACCACGAAAGCGGCCACGCTTTGGTTGCGGCGTGCATGCACCACACCGACCCAGTTACGAAAGTGACCATACTCCCCAGAGGAAGGGCCTTAGGCTACACTGCCGTAATGCCGCAGACCGACAGGTATTCGGAAACCAGGGACGCTTTGCTCGACCAGATGGCTTACGCCATGGGGGGGAGGACCGCCGAGGAAGTGGTCTTCCACGATCCGACCACGGGCGCTTCCAACGATATAGAGAAAGCCACCAACATCGCCAGGGCCATGGTGCTCCAATACGGCTTCAGCCAGAAGCTCGGGGCGATAAAGTGGGGGAACGAATCCGACAGCCAGGAAGCTATGGAAGACATCCGCCCCCACCCCTTCTCCGAAAAAACCCAGGAAATAATAGACCAGGAAGTGCTCGCCCTGGTGGAAAACGCCCATACCGAAGCGTGGAAGGTGATAAACCAGAACAGGGCCATACTCGACGAAATGGTCGAAGAGCTCATGGAAAAGGAAACTTTGGGGCCTTCCGACTTAAAGCGCCTCTTTGCGAACGTTGTGATGTCTCCGGAAAGGCCCCAATGGCTCAGCAGCCCTTCAAGGCCTGTTTCCGACATTCCCCCCGTACCCGTTCCGGAAAAGCTGGTCCACTCCATAAAAACCATCGACACACCCTCCCAGCCAGACGCCGAAGCAAACAGATAGGAGAGTATGAAAGCCAGAAGGACTTCCTGGGCTGTACTCGTCTGCATTGCTGGGGCCGGGGTGGCCCTGGGCTGGGCCTTCGCCAGGTTCATAGGCCTTACCAACCTCCCCCTTCTCGGCACCACTTACGCGGCTTCCGGGATTATGTTCCTTTTGGGGGTCGCGCTTTTGATAATGGGCTTTACGGTAAGAAGGTATGTAAAAGGACACCTTAAATACCTGGATCCCGCAAGGGCTTTTTTCACTTTGGCTTCCGCCAAGGCCCTTTGCGTCGGGGGGTTTTTCCTTGCCGGGTGGTTTTCGGGACAAATCATCGACATAGCCTCCAAATCGGAAGCTTCCTTTTTCAGGCACGCCCTGATTACATGCGCCGTAGCGGCCTTCGTGTGCCTTTTGGACGGAATCTGCGGAATCCTGGTCGAGAAATGGTGCCAAATCCCCCCGCCGGAAGGAAAAAAGGGGCAAAAAAGCCCCTCCCAGCCGGGCGGGGCGGGAACCCAGGCGGCTTAACCCCGGGTGAGCTTCCTTCTAATCATATGGGGCCTGCTCGCTTCTTCCCCAAGCCTTTCTACCCTGTTTTCCTGGTAGGCCTGGAAATTTCCTTCAAACCAGTACCACCTTGAAGGATCTTCGTCGGTCCCCTCCCAGGCGAGTATGTGGGTGGCCAGGCGGTCGAGGAACCAGCGGTCGTGGGATATTACCACTGCGCATCCGGCAAACTCTTCCAGCGCCTGCTCGAGGCTTTCGAGCGTTTCGACGTCCAGGTCGTTTGTAGGCTCGTCCAAAAGGAGGAGGTTGCCGTTCTTCTTTAAAGTGAGGGCCAGGTTAAGGCGGTTCTTTTCGCCCCCCGAGAGCATCCCCGCAAGCTTTTGCTGGTCGGATCCTTTAAAGCCGAAGCTGGCCGTATAGGCCCTGGAAGGGATTTGCTGCCCTCCGGCCTCTATGAACTGCTCCCCGTCGGAAACCACTTCCCACAGGGTCTTTTTGGGATCTATCTTTTCCCTGTTTTGGTCTACGTAGCTTATTTGCACGGTAGAGCCCAGCTTTATTTCCCCTGTGGTCGGCTTTTCCAGGCCTGCAATCATTTTGAAAAGCGTGCTCTTGCCTACCCCGTTCGGCCCTATCACCCCCACGATCCCGTTCCTGGGGAGCGTAAAGCTTAGGTCCTCTATGAGGGTCCTGTCTCCGAACTTCTTGGTGAGGTTTTTTACTTCTAGGACGTCTGAACCGAGGCGCGGGGGGATGGGGATGTGGATGTCGGTAAAGTCAGACCTTTTGGAGGCGTTCTCTTCGGCCACCATCTGGTCGTACCTTTCCAGCCTGGCCCTGTTTTTCGCCTGCCTGGCCTTGGGGGAGGAGTGGACCCACTCCAGTTCGTTTTTTATCCTTTTTGCAAGCTTTGCGTCCTTTTGCCCCTGGACTTCCAGCCTCTTTTGCTTGGCTTCAAGGTAGGTGCTGTAATTGCCCTCGTAACCGTAGAGGCTGCCCCGGTCCACTTCGCAAATCCACTGCGCGATGGAGTCCAAAAAGGCCCTGTCGTGGGTGATGGAAATGACGGACCCCTTGTAGTCCTTCAGGAATTTTTCAAGCCACAAAATAGATTCGGCGTCCAAGTGGTTTGTAGGCTCGTCCAAAAGGAGGAGGTCGGGGGCCTGCAAAAGCAGGCGGCATAGCGCCACCCTGCGCCTTTCGCCTCCGGAAAGCACGCTTATTTTGGCGTCCTCGTCCGGGCACTGCAGGGCGTTCATGGCCTGCTGCAGCTTGCTGTCTATTTCCCATCCTTCGGCCGCATCGATTTCTTCCTGCAGCCTCCCCATCTCTTCCAGGAGGGAATCGTAGTCGGCATCGGGATTGGAAAGCTCCTCGCTTATTTTGTTGTAGCGCGTAAGCTTTTCCTTGATGGGCCCTACCCCTTCTTCCACTACTTCCCTTACCGTCTTGTCGGGATCCAGCTTCGGATCCTGCTCCAAGAGCCCTACCGTTGCCCCCGGCGCCACCGTTACAGAGCCGTTGGACGGCTCTTCCTTTCCGGCCATTATCTTTAAAAGGGTGCTCTTCCCCATGCCGTTGGGGCCTACCACCCCGATCTTGGCCCCTTTAAGAAAGTTGACGGATACGTCCTGCAGTATTACTTTGTCTCCAAAAGCTTTGCGGACGTGGTCCATCTGGAAAATAAAATCTGACACTTTAGAGCTTTCTTTAAAAACTTTCTTTTGCTGTTTGCAAGCCTTATGAATTTTACCAAGCTGCCCTAAATTGCATTTCAAAGCATGGGAAAGCGAAGGGCCAAAAAAATGCGCCCCCAAGGAGCCTTGGCAAGGCGGGGGGCGTTTTGCTCCTGATTTTTAACGGGCCTCAGTCGCTATAGGAATCCGGAAGAAGCTTTCCGAAGCGATCTTCTACGAAGGAGGCGAGCTTCCCTTCTTTTGCCAGGGAGGCCGAATCTGCGATCTGGAAGTTGGGGCGGTACTTGTCCGGGATGGTCCCGTTGTCGCTGAAGCCGAAGATGAAGTTTGTGGCTATTTTGTAAATGATTTCCGAAGGCGCGATCCCGAAGACCTGCCTGGAGAAGATGTGGTCAAGCCTTTCTTTGTCGTCCGGGAAGATCCGCTTCATTTCCGGGTTTCGGTAGAGCCTCTTTACGATTTCGGCTATAAAAAGCCCGCTTTTCATGTACAGGTCGGCAAAAGTGTGATCGGGGCCGGCAAAGCATCCGGGCTCTTCTTTCTCGAAGAGATCCACCATTTGCCTCACCACCGCCTTGGGGGTGAAAATCTGGTTTGTCTTCTGGGGCGGGATGTAGTCGAAAATGTCTTTATCCCCCTCTTCTTCAAACCAGTCCGCCAGCTCCCGGCGCTTCTTCATGAAGTACCCTATGGCCGCATTGAAAACGGCGTCGTTGAAGACGTGCCCCTCGAAGTGCTTCTCTTCCCCAGTTTCAGGATCCGTGTAGTCCCCCCCGTTGAGGAGGTATCCGAAGTCTTCTTTGGAAATGCCGGTCACTTCCTTGAAAACTTCTTCCGGAATGCCGTCGGCAAGGTTTTCTATGGTGGTCTTTGAGGTTCCGTCTTCGTTGTAGGCGCCGTATGCCATCAGGAAGGTGGGCACCGCCGAGGCAAGGCTGCGGAGCTGTTTTTTCTTTGCCTCAATGTAAGGATCCGCTTCCTTTTGCTCCTTTTCTTTCGTCGCCTCTTCTGCGACAATCTCTTCTGCTTCT
>JAFYJT010000043.1 GCA_017537945.1 Aeriscardovia sp. | reverse complement strand
GGGCAGGGAGGAAAAATTCATCCAGGCGCTTCTAAAGTTCCGCGAAGAGGGGAAGCTTGCTGAAATAGCCTCCTCCCTCTTGAAGGCCGTCGCGCCGGATGGGAGGATTTACTCGACTTTCGACCAGAAGGCCACGGGCACCGGGAGGATCGCCTCCCAGGATCCTAACCTTCAGACCATCCCCAACAGGACCGAAGAAGGGAGGAAGATGCGTTCCGCCTTCATAGCCCCAGAGGGCTGGGAACTTCTAAGCTGCGACTACTCGCAGATAGAGCTGAGGATTATGGCGGATTTGTCGGGGGACGAAAAACTGATAGAAGCCTTCAAATCCGGAGGGGACTTCCACAGGTACATAGCCCACCTTGTCTACGGCGTGCCGGAAAAGGAAGTGACGGGGGAAGAAAGAAGCAGCGTAAAGCAGGCGAGCTACGGGCTGGCCTACGGCCTGGGGCTTTACGGCCTTGCCTCCAGGCTCCACATTTCCAAAAGCTCTGCCAAAGAGCTTATGGACCGTTACTTTGCCATCTTCGGTTCGGTGAAAAGGTATTTGGATCTTCAGACGAAAGAGGCTTTCCAAAACGGGTACAGCGAGACGATTTTCGGAAGGAGGAGGTACTTCCCCGATCTCCACTCCCCCTCCCCAAGGGCCAGGAAGGCTGCCGAAAGGGCCGCCAGGAACGCCCCGATCCAAGGGTCGGCGGCCGACATAATGAAAATCGCCATGATACGCGCGGCAAAAGCCATTGAAGAAAGAGGCTTAAAGAGCAGGATGGTGCTCCAAATCCACGACGAGCTTTTGGTGGAAGTGGCCCCGGGGGAGAAGGAAGAAGCTCAAGAAGCGGTGAAAGGCGCCATGGAAGGGGCGGCGCGCCTCAAAGTCCCCCTCACCGTCTCTACGGGTTGGGGGAAAAACTGGCAAGAGGCGGCCCACTAGGAGGAAAAATGAAACTTAAAAAAGTGGTAGAGGGGCTCGAAGAGCTTTACCCGCTCTTCCTGAAGGAAGAGTGGGATTTTCCCGGCCTCGTTTTGGGGGACGAGGAAAAGGAATGCAAGAAGATTTTTTTCGCACTGGATCCTACTGAAAAAACCGCCATTGAGGCCAAAGATTGGGGCGCAGACCTTATGGTGACGCACCATCCGCTTTTTTTTAAGGCCGTGCACCTTATCCCTTCCTCCAACCCCCACGGAAGGGTGGCATCCACCCTTTTGAGCTCCGGATGCGCCCTTTGGGTAGGGCACACCAACGTCGACGCCTCCTTTAGGGGGACCAACGAGGCCTTGTGCGCCAGGCTGGGCATTTTGGATCCTGAGCCCATGGAGCCTCTAGGGGAAATAAGCGGCCATCCGGTGGGCATGGGAAGAATAGGGGAATTGAAAGAAGCGGTGAGCCTGGAAGAATTTGCAAGCTTCTGCCAGGAAAAGCTGCCTAGGGCCGTGCAGGGATCGAAAATGGCGGGGGACCCCAAGATGAAAGTAAAAAGGGTCGCAGTGATGAGCGGCGCGGGAGACAGCTTCCTTGACAAGGCCTTGGAGCTTGGCGCGGACGCCTTTCTGACAAGCGATCTAAGGCATCATCCCAGCCTGGACGCTATAGGGAAGGCTTCCGCCCTGCAAAGGCCCATGGGGCTTGTGGACGTCTCCCACTTTAGTTCCGAGTCCCCCTGGTTCGATTTTGCGCTTCAGGACGTGAAAAACAAGCTGGGAGGAAAGGTGGAGTGCCGCCCCTCCCGGATTTGCACGGATCCCTGGCGGGAAATCTTTATATAAAAAGTCGGGGCGACAGGACTCGAACCTGCGACGTCTTGCCCCCAAAGCAAGCGCGCTACCAACTGCGCCACGCCCCGAAATCTTACAATATTATACTCCACGCCCCCTTATTACCCCCGCGTTCAGAGGGAGGAAGCGGAAAGGAGATCCCGGGTCTGCCTGGCTATGGAGAGCCCCTCGTCGGTGTGGATCACGAGGACTTTTACCGAGCTGGCAGGGGAAGAAATGAGCCTGTCTCCGGAGCCTTCCAGGTTGCTTTCTTCATTAAGCTTTACCCCGAAGGGAGCGAGCCTTCCGGCTACAAGGCTCCTTATGAAGGGCTGGTTTTCCCCTATTCCGGCCGTAAAAGTGAGGGCGTCAAGCCCCCCCATTTGGGCCCAGTAGGCCCCGATGTAGCTTACGATCCTGTGGCAAAAGACCCTGACGGCTAAAAGCGCGTCCTTGCTTCCGGCGTCATAAAGCCTTTTTACTTTCCTCATGTCGCTTTCCCCGCACAGGCCCTTAATCCCGCTTTCTTTGTTGTAGAGCTCTTCGATGCCCTCGGGGGTGTAGGGGGAGTTCTTTAAAAGGTAGGTGACGCTGGCAGGATCTATGTCCCCCGTCCTGGTCCCCATCACCAGCCCTTCGAGGGGGGTGAGGCCCATGGAGGTTTCCACCGCCTTGGCGTTTACTTGGGCGCTGCAGCTTGAGCCGTTCCCGAGGTGGAGCACTATCTGGCGAAAGTCCTCCCCTTCTTTAGCCTCCATTAAGCGGGCTTTTGCCCCCACAAATTCATGGCTGATGCCGTGGGCGCCGTAACGGTAAATGCCGTAGCGCTCCGCAACTTCTTTTTTGAGGGCGTAGGTCCTCGCCTCTTGGGGGAGGTGGAAGAAGAAGGAAGTGTCAAAGACCGCCACCTGGGGGGTTTGGGGAAAGAGGCGCTGCATGATTTCGATTCCGCGCGCTTCCGGGCCGTTGTGGAGGGGGGCGAGCACGGAAAGCTCCCAGATTTTCTTCAGCACTTCCTTGTCTATAAGGGCGGGTCCTGGAAAGATCCCGGCCCCCTGCACGACCCTGTTTCCTATGGCCTTCAGCCCTACTTTATCCAGGTCCGGCCCAAATTCTTTGAAGGCTTCCAAAACGGCCTCGAAGGCCGCAAAGTGATCGCCTGCCCCTATTTGCTTTGTCACCTCTTTATCGGCGGATTTATGCGTGATTTTGCTGCAGGGCTGCCCTATTTTTTCCACGCTCCCCTTGGCTAGGAGCGTTTCTTCCCCCATATCGAGGAGCTGGTACTTTATCGAACTTGAGCCCGAATTTACCACTAAAATGTTTTCACTCATTGTCTTCTTCTTCACAGCTTAGAGCGGTGACGGCGATAGTATTGACTATGTCCCACATGCTCGACCCCCTGGACAGGTCGTTTACCGGCTTGTTGAGCCCCTGGAGGACGGGGCCTATGGCTATAGCGCCCCCCGTCCTCTCCACTGCCTTGTAGAGGATGTTGCCGGAGTCGAGATCAGGGCAGATGTAGGCGCTGACCCTTCCCGCGAAGGGATTGAGGGGGGCCTTTAATTTGGCGACTTGGGGGCTGAAGGCCGCATCAAACTGGATGGGTCCTACAAAGGGGGCCTGGGGACGGGAGGAAGCGAAGTCTTCTACCGCCTCTTCAACCTTTTCCACGTCCCTGCCTTTTCCGGAGCCTAAAGTGGAGTAGGACAGGAAGCCCACTATAGGGTCGATCCCTACCATCTTGGCCGTTTTGCAGGTTTGGGAGGCGATGATGGCAAGCTGGGAAGGGGTGGGGTTTGGGACGATGGCTACGTCCGCGTATATGTCCACATGGTCCTGCATGCACATAAGCATCGATCCCGACACTATCGGAATGCCCGGCTTTGTTCGAATGATCCTAAGCGCGGGCCTTACGGTCTGCGCCGTGGAATGTACGGCCCCCGATACCATTCCGTCGGCCATCCCGCTTTCTACCAGCATGGTCCCAAAGTAGGAGGGGTCTTTAATAAGCTCCTCCGCCTCTTCTTCCTTGATGCCCGGAAGCGCCTTTTTCATTTCCGCTTCCAGCTTTTTTTTCAGCCCCCCGTCCTCCATGGAAAGGATTTTCGCCTTTGCGATGGAGCCAAGGCCGATGTTTTCCGCCCTCCTCCTTATGCGCCCTTCTTCCCCCAGGAGGATAATGTCTGCGGCATCCAGGGAAAGGACGAAGTCAGCGGCCCTGAGCACCCTTTCTTCTTCGCCTTCGGGAAGCACGATGGCCTTCTTTTTTTCTGCAGCCTTCCTGAGGAGGGAATACTGGAAGGCGGCGGGAGTGACAGGCGAATTAAACGGCCTGGCAAGGGCGCTAAAAAGCTCTCCTTCCTCCACCCCCTCCTTGTAGGCGTTAAAGCACTCTTCCGCTTCTTCTTTAAGATCCCCTTTCGGTTCCACGCGCTTTATAAACCAAATGGGAATCGAAAGATCTGCAAGATCCAGCCTGACTTCCTCTTCTATCCCTTCGCGCGACGGGGAGACGAAGGCGCCCAGTACTTTGCTTCCTTTTTCCTGCACCGTCCTGGCGCAGGCCTTTATGCTTTCCGCTACTTCTAAAGCGCTCCTGCCTTCCGCGCTTACGGAAAGGAATACGGGGCATTGAAGGTCCGCGCTCAAAAAAGCGTCGGTGTTCATCCGGTTAGGGTGGGCCACTTTGGACTGGTCGGATCCTATTACCAAGGCAAAGTCAGCCTTTTTTACGGCGGGGGAAGTATAGAACCTTGTAACTATTTTCCTCCTCATCAGCGGCTCGTTAGGGTAGTACTCTTCTTCCTCCACCCCCTCGCGGCCTTCCCATTCCGCCCCCTCCAGGCCCAGTTCCTCCATGGAGGCCGAAAGCAGGCGCAAGACCCCTTTCCGTTTGAAAAGCGGCTGGAAGAAAGTTATGAAGGGGTGAAGCTTTGAAAGGGATTTAAGGAGCCCTGCGGCCACTACGTCCCTGCCCTGCCCCCCCGAGGGGGAGTAGAGGAAGACCCTGTCGGTGGCCTCAATTTTATTGGAAGAAGATTGCCTCATGCATATCTGTTTAGCACGTGGAAATTAAAAAATAAAAAAGAAAGCTTTATCCAGGTTTTACGAAGGCTTTTGGTAAACGCTCCAAGGTTCCGATGGAGCCGCCCCGCAGGCCAGGCTCGAATTCCAGCCAGGAAGGCCCTATTTCTTTGCCTCTTTCCAGCGCCACTCTGCGTAGTCGCTGATATCGAAACCGTTTTCCCGCGCAAACTCCCAGGCTTTTAGCCTCTTAGCTTCCAAGCCTTTTATCGCTTTTTCCTTTCCCCCTCCCGCCATTTCGAGGGCCAGGGCTGACAAGCTGTAGCGGTCCATGCCGTTGCTCCTAAGCATGTCAAAGGGGGTTGTGATGGATCCGCGTTCGCTGTAGCCCACGACCTTCCAGTGATCGCTCCCCGGACGGCCGTGGATAAGGGAGTAAACTTCCCTTGGGTAAGAGTGGTAGGCAAAAAGGACGGGCTTGTCCTTGGAAAAAATCTCTTCAAACTCCTTGTCGCTTATCGCTTCCTCGTTTTCTTCCGCATTTTGGATCTTCAAAAGCTCCAGGACGTTTATTACCCTGTACTTTACGCCTTCGGAATTGAGGATGCAGCTGGAAGCAAGGATTTCCTGGGCGGGGATGTCTCCTGCGCTGGCCAGCACTATTTCTTCTTCCCCCTTTCTGCAGTTTGAGGCCCACTCCCACTCCCCCAGGCCCTTTTCAACTTCCTTTTTGGCTTCTTCCATCGTCAGGTAGCAGAAGCCGCGCTGCTTTCCGGCCACAATGGCGTTTATTTTGTTTTCGGACTTGAACGATTTTTCGGCTATCGCCAGGAGGGTGTTGGGATCTACGGCAAAATAAATGCTGACGACGTGGTCGTTATTGAAATTCTTGTTCAGCAGGATATCGACAATCCCGGGATCCTGATGGGTAAATCCGTTGTGATCCTGCCTCCAGACGTGGGAGGAAAGGAGGAGGTTGAGGGAGGGGAGGGGCTTGCGCCACCAGATTTTCTTTATCTGCTCCAGCCATTTGGCGTGCTGGCCGAGCATGGAGTCCACCACGTGCGCGAAAGCCTCGTACGAATCCCACATCCCGTTGCGCCCGGTGAGGATGTAGCCCTCCAGCATTCCTTCCATCTGGTGCTCGCTTAGCTGCTCTATGACCGCGCCATAGGCCCCTAGGCCTTCATCCGCGTCTTTGCCTTCATACAGGCCGTTCCATTGCTTGCAGGTCGCTTCATACACCGCATCAAGCTTGTTGGAGGCGGTTTCGTCGGGCCCGAAAAGCCGAAAGGTGCCGGGGTTGAGGCTGATAATGTCCCGAAGGTAGGAGCCAAGCGCCCTAGTGGCCTCCGCTTTGTACTGCCCCGGCCCGAACTCCTTTACCACCTTCACTTCGTAATTGCCTATTGCAGGCAGGCTGAGTTTTTCAGCGCCCCTGTTGGTGTTGGGATTGAAGCCCAGGCGCAGTTCCCCTTCCGGTATGCATTCGCGCACTTCGGGCTCGAGGTCGCCTTCAGGGTCAAAAAGCTCCCAGGGGCCGTAAGATTCGAGCCATGCTTTAAGCATCTCGAACTGGCCCTTTTCTTCTTTGGCCCTGGCGAGGGGGACCTGGTGCGCCCTAAAAGTTCCTTCAACCCTCTTGTTGCCTATAAACTTTGGTCCCGTCCAGCCTTTGGGCGTCTTAAAAATTATCAGAGGGTAGCGCCCGGCCTTGCCGGAACCCTTTATGTCGCAGAGCCTCGAGAAAACCTCTTCCAGAAGCGCGTGGAAGCGGGCATGGATGCTAAGCATCCCTTCCCCGTCAAAGCCCGCCGTAAATTCATGCGGATCGTAGCCAAGGCCCCTGAAGAAGCTCCTTCTGTCTTCGGGGCTGATCCTGGAAAGTATGGAGGGGTTGGCGATCTTATAGCCGTTGAGGTGCAAAACGGGCAGCACCATTCCGTCGGTCCTCGGATTGACGAATTTATTGGACCACCAGCTGGCGGACAATGGCCCGGTTTCAGCTTCTCCGTCCCCTACCACGCACACTGCCAGGAGGCTGGGATTGTCGAGGCAGGCGCCGTAGGCGTGGCTCAGGCTGTAGCCCAGCTCCCCCCCTTCGTGCATGCTCCCCGGAATTTCCGGCCCGTAGTGGGAAGGGTCCCCCCCGGGCCATGAAAATTGCCGGAAGAATTCTTCCAGCCCCTTTTCCCCTTTAGGCATCTTTGGATGGAAATGCCCGTAGCTTCCGTCAATAAAAGACTGGACCCTTCCGGCCGGGCCGCCGTGCCCCGGGCCCATGATGAAGACGGTGTTTTGGCCGTGATCTTTAATCAGCCTGTTTACATGGGCGAAAAGGAAATTCAGGCCCGGGGTAGTGCCCCAGTGCCCAACCAGCCTCGGCTTAACGTCTTCAGAGGTGAAAGGCTCCCTTAACAAGGGATTCGACTTCAGGTAAATCTGTCCGACGGACATATAGTTTGCGGCCCTGAAGTACCTTTCCACGTCTTTGAATGAATTGCCCCCCGACCCACTCTTCACCCACGGGGTCCCGAGCAGAGAATCCATAATAAAGTCCCTTTTCTTAATTAGATAAAAAATCCGACTATATTATAAATTTCCCCTTTTAAGCATTCGGCTTCTGCTTTTCTTCCTGCCATTCTTTAAAGTAATCGCCTAAGAGCCTTCTTACTTTCTCCCCAATCTGGGGATAGGCGGCGTCCGGAAGGTTGGCTTCCGAGACCCTCACGATCCCCCTGTTGGAGCCGAACCCTACCCCGTCCATCAAAACGACCCCGTAGCGCGAAGAGAGCTTGTAGAGAAAGTCGAGCCGGTCTAAGTGGGTGGCGAGCCAGGAGGCGAATTCCTCGCCGTAGTGCTTTTCCGCTATGGCGTACACGTCTACAAGCGAATAGTACTTTGTGTTTCTGGAATTGTTAAAGTCTTTCACCCCTAGGGCCTTGTTTAGGGAGGCGTACCTTGCGTCCACAAGATCGCGGGCTTCGGCTATGTAGTAGTCCTTTTCCCCGCGCGCGATGTTTACAAGGTGGGAAAGGGAGAAAAGATCCTCCATGATTTGCTGCGGCGTAGAAAGGCCTGCCGTGTGGTAGAGGCTTATAGAGCGGCTGTCGGCCACAATTCTGTCTATAAACTTCATATTTTCCGGATCCATGGAGTCGCGGGCGTAGCGCTTGTCGACCTCCTCTTTCTGCTTCTTTGGGAGGTTGGATATCAGTTCGTCAAAAACGTTGTCCTCGTTTACGCCTATAACGCCCAGCCTCCAGCCGGTGGCCCCGTAAAGTTTGGAGTACGAATAGACCAGAAGGGTGTTGTAGGGGATTACGCTGTAAACGCTGCGAAATTCGGAAGCGAAAGTGCTGTAGACGTCGTCGGTTATCACCATCAGGCTGGGGTTCCTCTTTACAGCGTCTTTAATCGCCTCCAGGGTGGGGGAAGAAAGCGCCACCGATCCGGGGTTGGAGGGGTTTACCAGTATTAGGACTTTGACTTCGGAATCGTTTAGGGCTTCGACGGCCTCCGCCTTCAGCTGCCAGTGATCGGGCTCCGTGGATTTGAGATCTATGGTTTTGAGCCTGTAGTCGTTTAGATGGGGTATGGACAGGTAGGGGGAAAAAATGGGGGTGTTCAAAATGATTTTGTCCCCCGGGGCGATGAGGTGGTTTTCTTTAAGAGAATCAAAAATGTAGGCTATGGCCGCCGTCGCCCCTTCCGTGGGGAAAAGCTGGGTGGCGTCGGTGAGCTTTTTAACGTCGTGCCCGGCGTAAAGGATGGAGGCAAGGTAATGGTTTATGACGGTTTGGGTGCAGTTTAAAACCCTGCTGGGCATGGGGTAGTCGTTTCCAAGGACGCCGTTCACAAGCTCGCTTGCAAATTCGTCCTTATCGAAGCCCAGATCCACTTCCCCGTAATCCAGGGCCTCGGAAAGGAACCTGTCGGCAGGAGAATCGGAAAGGAAGGCCCTCAGGCGCTTGGACATGCCTTCCTTTTCCGTGTAGCCTGCCAGGTCCTTTCCGCTGATCGTGCGCCTGCTTTCCTGAATTCCAAATTCCACCAGGCGGCAAAAAGCCAAGCGAGAAACAGTCTGTATCCAGTTGGGGTTGCCCCTGCCGGCATTCAGGACGGGGCTGCTGGTGCTGTTTTTTTCAGCCAGTTTTAAAAGGCAGGACGCCACCTCAAAATTGCCCAGTTTTGCCAAGTCTTTTTCATATTCGTCTAAGGATTTACTGTCAGCATTTTCCGAAACCATATGCTCACCGACCTTTCTTTAAAGATATTTTAGACGCGCCTTTTTGACGCAAAGCCCTCCAGGGGCTTGGAAAAAGAAAGGGGCAAGCAAAAACAAAAAATAAAAAAGTGTCCAGAGCGGGAGTTGAACCCGCACGACCGATATAGGTGGTCACTAGCACCTCAAGCTAGCGCGTCTACCATTCCGCCACCTGGACAGCCCCTTCATTCTATCACCATCTGGGGAAGAAGGGTAGGCTTTGTAGAATGATTTATATAAATCCGTCTCGGGAGAAGTTATGGAAAATGAAAAGGACTGCATTTTCTGCAAGATAGCAAAAGGGGAGGTCCCTTCGCAAAAAGTATACGAAGACGAGAGCGTAGTAGCGTTCAAGGACCTGCATCCTATGGCCAAAGTGCACGTACTCGTGATTCCCAAAGGCCACTACAGGGACGTAGGGGAAATCGCTTCCGCCGATCCCGGCCTTTTGGCCCATATAGTGGAAGTTGCCGGAAAAATAGCAAAAGACAAGTACGATGGCTCCTACAGGCTGGTATTTAACACCGGCCCCGACGCGGGGCAAACCGTCTTCCACGCCCATGCCCACGTCCTGACAGGGGAGTGCCTGGCCGAATAATGACCGTAGAAATCAACAATGAGTCCGGCTGGCAGGTTGACGCCCGCCCCCTCGAAGAGGCGGCAAAGTGGGTTTTCAGGAAGCTGAAAATCTCCCCCCGCTGCGAATTGTCGATACTGTTTACAGATCCGGACTCCATAGCCCTCCTTCACGAGCAGTACATGGGCCTTGAAGGCCCCACCGACGTTTTGAGCTTCCCCATGGATGAAATTAGGCCCGGAAAAGGGGCGCAGGGGATGCTGGGCGACATCATGATTTGCCCCCAGGTGGCCTCAATCCAAGCCAAATGCACGGGGCACAGGACGATAGAGGAAATCCTGCTTTTGGAGACCCACGGAATCCTCCACCTTTTGGGCTTTGACCATAACAGCGACAAGCTCCAGAGGCAGATGTTCGCCTTGCAGCGCTACCTGCTTTTCACTTTCCTTTGCAGCTATGGGGAGATTAGGGATGCCGGGCCGGGCGGCTCTGACGCCAATTTATGAGCCCGGTCCGCATAATCTTTATAATCGCCTGCAGCTTTTTCACAATTTGCTTCGTATGGTCCTCGCTGGTCCTCGCCACCCAGGAAGCGGCTGTAATGCAGATTACCAGGACTTCTGTAAACAACTTTTCCTTTAACGCCCAGACCGATAAGAACCTCACCGAATTTGAGAGGGCCAAAAAGCTAAAAAAGCTTAGAAAGGTCCAGCACCTGATAAACAAGAGGTCTTTAACGGCCTCGGCCGCCTCTTTTTGGCGGGTTATCATGAATATTTTTTCCGGCGTCGGGCTTTCCCTCCTGGCCATCCAGTTTATAGACAGGCTGTGGTTCGGAGCCCTTGTGGGATTCGTTGGCGCCATCCTTATAGCCCTCCTTTCCGCCCTCCTGCGCCCGGTGATGTCGAGCGACAGGCCGCTTCAAACTATGCTGCACCACTGCGGGTTCATGACCCTTCTGGTGCACCTGGTCCCCCGCGGGAAGGCCTTTTTGAAAAAACAAAGGGAAGAAGAGGGGGAAGAGGAGCTCGAGCAGATAAGGATAGAACAGGGCAAGGAGATGGTGGCCCGTATAGCGGAAGCGACGAATATGGACGCTTCGGCCGGGGAAATGCTAAAAAACATAGTGACCCTTTCAGACACCCTGACCCGGGAGATAATGGTGCCCCGCACCGACGTAGTATGCATAAAAAAGGACGCCAGCATAGCGGAGGCCATAAAGCTTTTTTCCAAGACCGGATTCGGAAAGCTGCCGGTGATAGGCGAAGACATAGACGATCTTTTGGGCGTCCTGTACTTAAAGGACGTCATCTACGCCACCACCCTCCGATCGGTGCCCAGGGACGCTAAAACCCTCACCCTGGTAAGGGAGCCCTTCTTGGTTCCGGAGAGCAAGCCCGTAGACGACTTGTTCCACCAAATGCAGGACAGGAACCAGCACTTCAGCGTAGTGGTGGACGAATACGGGGGGATTGCAGGGCTTGTGAGCATGAAGGACGTTATAGAGCAGATAGTGGGGGACCTGGTAGACGAGCACGACAAGTCCCAGCACGATTCGCCTATAAAGATAGGCCAAGCCTGGAGCATGCCGGGAAGGACGCCCATATCGGATCTGGAAGAAATGTTTGAGATAGATTTCCAGGAGGACGATGTAGACACGGTCTACGGGCTTTTGACCAAGCTTTTGGGGCACATCCCAAAAATCAACGAACAAGTCACCACCCACGGCCTCATCCTTTATGCGGCCGCCGGGAAGGGGAGGAAAGTCCCGAATATAGTGGCCGAGCCGGTGGAGGAAGAAGAGGAGGAAGATGAGTGAATTTGCATCGGGTTTTGTAGCCATAGTGGGAAGGCCGAACAGCGGGAAAAGCACGCTGATAAATTCCCTTATGGGAAAGAAGGCGGCCTTATCGTCAAATTTCCCGCAGACTACCCGTACGGAGGAGCGTTACGTTTTGAACCTGCCCTCCTGCCAGGCGGTTTTAGTAGACACCCCCGGCATAGGAAAACCCCGCACCCTTTTGGGAGAAAGGCTGAACGGGGGCGCCCTGCGCTCCATCGCCTCCGCGGATCTTGCGCTCTTTTTGACTCCGGCCAATGAAGGGCTTGGAAAAGGGGATCGGAGGATAATAGCAAACCTCCATTCCCTGCTTTCGAAAAGGAGGGAGGGAAAAAGCGAATGGCAGATTCCCGTAGTCGCCCTGGTGACAAAGGCCGATGAAGCGGGAAAAGAAGAAATAAGGGAAAAAGTCAGGGAAGTGGAAGAAGCTGCAGACTTCACGCGCATCCTTGCCGTTTCATCCTTCACCCACTACCACACAGAAGAACTGGAAGCCCTTTTTTCTTCGCTCCTCCCTCCGGGCCCCGCCCTTTACGGGCCCGAAGACGAAAAAAGGAGCGAGGAAGAAGAATGCGCGCAAATCGTGCGCTCCGCGTTCCTTCCCATGCTTTATGACGAGCTTCCCCACTCGCTTGTAGTAAGGTGCGAAAGGGGAGGCGAAAGAAGCCTGATTTTCAAAGTGTATGTGGAAAAAGAGAGCCAAAAGAGCATCGTAATAGGCAAAGGGGGGTCGGTCCTTACCCGCGTCCGGAAAGAAGCCATACCGGAACTGCGCG
Organism: Aeriscardovia sp.; assembly: GCA_017537945.1. Lineage (GTDB taxonomy): Bacteria > Actinomycetota > Actinomycetes > Actinomycetales > Bifidobacteriaceae > RGIG1476. The sequence continues at coordinate 25,063 of JAFYJT010000043.1, read as the reverse complement.
CCTTTTTGGGCTTCAGCCCTTCTGTAAGGTTTGAAATTAAGGTGGCTAAAGACTGGCAGAAGGATCCTAAAAAGCTGGACTATTTCGGCTTCTACTGACTTACCTTCCTAGGGGTGTACATTTCCTTGTTCAGCAGATCGCTGTAGCGCTCCATGACTTTTTTCCTGATTATCTTCATCGAAGGGGTGAGGAGCCCGTTTTCCTGGGTAAAGTCTTCTGGGACTATTATGAACTTCCTCACCGACTCGGCCTGGGATTCCCCCTTATTGGCCTCGTCGACGTATTTTTGTATTTCCATCCTCACGGCCGGGTTTTTGCACGCTTCTTCCAGGCTCATTTCGTCGTCAAGCTTTTGGGACTTTAGCCAGATGCGCAGGGCGGGTTCGTCAAGGGTCAGAAGGGCCGAAACGAAGGGCCGCTGATCCCCCAGGACCACCACCTGGGAGACCAGGGGGCACCTTTCTATCTCTTTTTCCATGGCTTCAGGGGCCACGTTCTTCCCGCCGGCCGTTATAATCAGATTCTTCTTGCGGCCCGTCACGTACAAAAACCCCTGATCGTCTATGTATCCCAGATCGCCGGTCAGGCACCAACCCTCTTTGTCGAAGGCCTCCCGGGTGGCCTCCTCATTGTTGTGGTAGCGGGAAAAGACGCAGTCGCCTTTGACCTCTATTTCCCCTTCTTCGCTGCACCTCAGCTTGGCCCCCGGAAAGGCTATGCCCACGCTCCCGTGCCTGTAAGGGAGCCCCAGGGGGGAAAAGGCGCAGGGGGCCGTGGTTTCGGTAAGCCCGTAGCCTTCGTAAACAGGTATCCCCGCCCCCCTGTAGAAGGCCAGGAGGCTGGGATCCAGGGGCGCACCCCCGCATACCAGCCATTTGGCCCTGCCTCCCAAAAGGTCCCTTAGCCTGGAATAGACGGAAGTGTCGAAGGCGGTGCGCAGGACGGAGGTGTAGAACTTCGGCTTGCCCCTCTTATTTATCTCCTGCATGTAGGCCCTGGCCGTTTTTACCGACATCGCAAATACGCGGCCTTTCCAGCCCATGCCGGCGTTCTGGCTGACGGCGTTATACAGCTTTTCGTACACCCTGGGCACCCCGATCATGGCCGTGGGCTTCGAGTACTGGAGATCGGAAACGAGGTTTTTGAAATTGCTGGAAATATAGGCCCTGACTCTTGAAAACACGCATATGTAGTTTATGGTCCTGGCAAATACGTGCGCCATGGGGAGGAAAAGCAGGGCCGAGCCCTTCGGATCGGCCAGGATGCTCGGAAGGTAGGCGGCAAGGTTGGAGGCTGCGGCGCAGAAATTCTCGTGGGTGATTTCAACCCCCTTGGGGGCCGAAGTGGATCCGGAAGTATAGACGATGGAGCACAGATCCGTTTTTTGCACGGCGTCTATCCTCTGGTTGAGTTCGTCGTCGCTGACCCCTCCCGCGTAGGCCCTTATGACTTCAAGCGCCTCTTCCTCCATGCACAGCACTTGGCACTTTTTCCCAATTTCGGCCAATTCCGCCTTGGCCTTCATCTCCTTGGTTTCGACTATTAGGATTTTCGACCCGGAATTTTCTATTATCGCCTTCATCTGCTTGGGGGAGTCCGTGTCATAGATTGTAGAGAGCACGCCGCCTATAGACATGACGCCCGCATCCACTATGTTCCACTCGTAACAGGTAGAACACATGAGGGCCACCCCTTCGCCGTGCTTGAGGCCCATGCCTATAAAGCCCTTGCAGAGTTTTCTTATGTCTTCCAGGGTTTCGGCTGCAGTCTTCGTCAGCCATCTGTTTGGATTGTTCCTTGATCGGAAAGTGTAGAGGGGGCGGTCCGCCATCCTTTCCGCGCGGCTGCGGTAAAGCGAATAAATCGTCATAAACTTCGGGATTTCCCCTATACCGCGCGTGGTAGTTTCCACAAGTCCTGAGCGGTCTACCCTGGTTATTGAAGGATAGCCGTCGGCGCACCAATCGGCCTCGAAAAGTATCCTGGGGGCGCCGGATCTAACTTCAGTTTCGCCGTTTTCAGATCGCGGGAGGAGGTTGCGTAAATCTGTCACTTGCTCTTCCTTCTCAAATACGGTTTAATGGACTAATTTTATCTAAAATTTCCCAACCTTTACCAACCGCGGAAAAATGGGATAGTCTTAAAAAGTATAAAGTAAAACCATGGCGAGGGGAGAAATCCCGTTATCGACTGAGTTTGAAGTTGAGCCGTTTCTTCCCTGCCCTGAAGTCAAGGAAGGCGGAAGCCCGCTTTATGGCAAAAATCGAGTTAAAGGGCGAAAAAAGGGAAGAATTCGGAAAGGGATTTTCAAGAAGGCTCAGGCAGAGAGGGAGAATCCCGGCCTCGGTCTACTCCCACGGCAACAAGCCCCTCTTCTTCCATGTCGACTACAACGCTACCGTTTCCTCCCTTAGGAACGTCAACTCCGTCTATGAACTTGAGATTGGTTTTGGAGCCGAAGAAAAAGTTATGGCGGTAGTGAAAGAAGTGCAGAGGAACCCCGTCTCTTCCAAGGTCGAAAGCATCGATTTCTACAAGGTGGAAAAGGGAGAAGAGATTGAAGTGACGGTGCCCGTCTTTATCGAGGGCGTCACCAAAGGCAACAGCACCGCCCTTATCGAGGTTCAAAAAGTAAGGGCTAAGGCCGATGTGGAGCACCTCCCCCAGTCCCTGGTACTTTCCGTGGAGGGGATGCAGGCGGGCCAAGAAATCCGCGGAAAAGATATAAAGCTTGAAGGGGGGATTAGGCTTTTGGGCGTGCAGCCTGAAGAAACCCTCGTGAAAATCGTGAGCCCTGAAGGCAAAAAGAAGTAAAAGCAAAGGGGGGAAGCGCTTCCCCCCTTCTTTTTTTGCGTTTTTGCGGAATTTAAAGCTTGTTTATGGCCAGAGCCAGGTTGCTCTTCCTGTCGGCCGCCTGGTTCTTGTGAATTACGCCTTTGCTGGCGGCCTTGTCAAGCAGCCTGGCGCAGTTCCTGTATTCGACCATGGCGGCCTCTTTTTCCCCGGAGCTTATGCACTCGCGTACCTTCTTCACCGCGGTCTTGAGCCTGCTTTTTACGGCCACGTTCCTCTCGTGAGCCTTTTCATTGGTCAGAACGCGCTTCTTCTGCTGTTTGATGTTAGCCACTACAACTCCATAAAACTAAGTCTTTTTATTAGAATGCTACACTTTATTGAGATAAATTTCAAAAACTGCTCAGGTCGATTCTAAAGGTGGACATGTGGCAAAGTCTAAACCTGAAACCTTTTTTCCGCAGGAACTCATACGCAATTTCTCGATTATAGCGCATATAGATCATGGAAAATCCACCCTGGCAGACCGCATCCTCTCCCTTACCGGAGCCCTTTCCGACAGGCAGATGCGAGAGCAGTACCTGGACTCTATGGATATAGAGCGCGAAAGGGGAATTACCATCAAATCCCAGGCCGTAACCGTCAATTGGGAAAAGGAGGGCAAAACATACGCCCTTTCCATGATTGACACCCCGGGGCACGTGGACTTTAACTACGAAGTTTCTAGGGCCCTGGCGGCCTGCGAAGGGTGCGTCCTGTTAGTGGACGCCACCCAGGGCATAGAGGCCCAGACCCTAAGCAACCTCTACCTTGCCATGCAAAACGATCTGGCCATAATCCCGGTCTTAAACAAAATAGATCTTCCGGGGGCCAAAACGGACGAAGTCAGATCCACGCTCTGCGATCTTTTAGGCGTAGAGGGCGGGGAAGTTTTGGAAGTGTCGGCAAAGACGGGCTTTGGGGTCAAAGAGCTTTTGGATGCCATAGTGGAAAAAATCCCGGCCCCTTCAGGAAATCCCGACGGCCCCACGAGGGCCCTGATTTTCGATTCGCAGTACGACCCGTACAGGGGGATTATAACTTACATCCGGGTGGTGGACGGAAATATAGAGGCAAAAGACAGGATTATACAGATGAAGTCCGGATCTTCCCTCGTCCCCCTGGAGCTCGGAATAGTGGATCCGTTCATGCGGCCCGTTGAAATGCTTACGACGGGTCAGGTGGGCTACGTAATAACCGGCATAAAGGATGTGCGCCAAGCGCAGGTGGGAGACACTATAACCTGCGAGAGGAACGAGGCCAAAGAGCCCCTCAAAGGTTACAAGGCCCCCGAAAGCATGGTGTACGCAGGGCTTTTCCCTTTGGAAACCGACCAGTTCCCCCTCCTCAGGCAGTCGCTGGACAAGCTGCGCCTAAATGACGCCTCCATCAGCTACACCCCTGAAACAAGCAGCGCCCTGGGCTTCGGCTTCCGTTGCGGCTTTCTGGGGCTCCTCCACATGCAGATAGTGATGGAGAGGCTGGAAAGGGAATTCGGATTGGACCTCATTTCCACCGCCCCCAACGTCCACTACAGGGTAGAAATGGCGGACGGAAGCGAGATTACGGTCACCAACCCCACCCAGTTTCCGGAAAACAAGGTAAAAGCCGTCTGGGAGCCCGTAATAGAAGCCTCCATCATCACCCCAAAAGAGTACGTGGGCGACGTTATGAAGCTCTGCCAGGAGCACAGGGGGAAGATGCTGGGGATGGAATACCTGGGTCCGGACAGGGTGTGCCTGAGGTACAAACTGCCCACGGGGGAAATCATTTTCGGCTTTTTCGACCAGCTCAAAAGCCGCACCAAGGGGTATGCCACACTCGATTACGCCCCCGCCGGCGAACAGAAGGCGGACCTCGTGCGGGTAGACATCCTAATCCACGGCGAATTTTCCGACGCCCTAAGCGCCATCTGCCACAAGGACAAGGCCTACGAATACGGCCTTAAAATGACGAAAAAACTCAAAAAGCTCATCCCGAGGCAGCAGTTCGAAATTCCCATACAGGCTGCGATCGGACAAAGGATTATAGCCAGGGAGACTATAAGCCCCCTCAGGAAGGACGTGCTCGCCAAATGCTACGGCGGGGACATCACCCGAAAAAGGAAGCTTTTGGAAAAGCAGAGGGAGGGCAAGAAAAAGATGAAAGTGATAGGCAACGTGGCCATCCCCCAGGAGGCCTTCATTTCCGCTTTGAGCCTGGAGGAACTGGACGACAAAGACATACGCGAAAAATTAAAGGCCCACGCAAGGAAGTGAAGTTTTCAAACACCCTCCCCTCCCCTTCGCCCGAGGATCTGGGGCGCGCCTATAAGGCTTCCGAGCGCCCCTTCAGGCTCTACGTGCACGTGCCTTTTTGCAGGAAGCGCTGCGGCTACTGCAATTTCAACACTTTCACTTCTTATTCCCTCGCCCCCGGCTTTGACAGGTCCACTTACCCCTCCCTTTTGGAAAAGGAGATGGAAAAAGCGAAAAAGTGGCAGGAAGAATACAAAATCCCCCTAAAGCCTGCTTCCAGCGTATTTTTCGGAGGCGGCACCCCCACCCTCCTTTCCCCCGGCCAGCTTTCCCAGATTCTAGAGGCCGTGAGGCGCACCTGGGGGATAGAGGAAGGGGCGGAAATCAGCGTGGAGGCCAACCCCGACTCAGTGGAGGGGAAAGAGCTTTTCGAATTGAAGAAGGCGGGGTTTACCAGGGTGTCTTTCGGCATCCAGTCCTGGGAGCCCAGGATCTTGAAGGTCTTGGACAGGACCCACTCTCCCGAAGCGGCGTGGAGGGCGGTAAGGAAGGCGAGGAAGGCCGGGCTTTCCTGCAGCGCCGATCTCATTTACGGATCGCCTTCCGAAAAAAGAAAGGAATGGATAAAGACCGTAAGGTTCACTTCCGCCCTGGGCCTGGACCACGTTTCCTGCTACGCTTTAAGCATTTACCCGCGCACGAAAATGGGGAGGCAGCTGGAAAAAGGGGAAATAAGGCAGGAAAGCGATTCGAGCCAGGCCGCAGATTATGAAATCGCCGACTCCCTCCTTTCGCGCCGCGGCTACAAGTGGTACGAAGTTTCAAACTGGGCCAGGGAAGGCAAGGAGTGCCTCCACAACCTGGGGTACTGGAAAAACGACGACTGGCTCGGCCTGGGGCCCGGGGCCCACTCCCACTTTTCCAACCTCCGGTTTTGGGATTTTTCCCGCCCCGGCGCATGGGCTGGAACGCTCCAGGAGGGCCTCCTGCCTTGGGAGGGGGAAATTTTAAGCGATCGGGAAATGAAGGAAGAAGAAATATTTTTAGGCCTGAGGCTAAGAAGCGGCCTGGATCTTGAAAAGCTTCAAAAACAGGCAGGCGCAAAAATTCAAAATGTCCCCGGGCCCTCCCTTTACGGGCTTGCCGTTTTGAAGGGCGGGGTCCTTTTCCCCACGCGCCGCGGGAGGCTTTTAAACGACTTTTTGATTAGATCCGTCATGGACCGCTTCCTGGGGTAAAGGGGACCTCTTCCCTTTCCTGCCAGGGCCGTAGGATATAATGAGTCATAAAAACAAGGGACTTACATTTATTTTGGCGCCAGTCGCCGGTATGGGACAAAACTAACATGGCTAAACCGAATAAGAAGGCGGCCTCCGGCCCGAAGGCGCCCTGGAGCCCGGATCTTGCAGAGCAGGCCGAAAGGCCCGATCCCATGGGGAGGCGCTATCACAGCGGGTGGGGGATTGCCAAAATCATCAACTGGATAATAATGGCCCTGGCCGGAATCGTATTTTTTGTGATAATCTGGCTCCCGCATTTGGCTATATGGGCCACGATTTCGGTAAGCGCGGTCTTTATAGCCACTGTCCTCATGCTTTTCATCCTTCAAAGCCCCAAGGACGTAAATCCGTATTTGGATGAGAACGGCACGGCTGTGTAAAAGAAATGCTCGTCAAGCTTTTGAGGCGCTACCTTAGCCCTTACAAGTTGGCGCTCCTGGGCCTCCTCCTTTTTCAGATCGGGCAGGCCTGCTTGAACCTCTACCTTCCCAACCTTCAGGCTGAAATTATCGACAAGGGCGTCGCGGCAGGCGACGAAGGGGCCGTCTACCGGATTGGCTGGATTATGATAATAGTCGCCCTTGTGCAGGGGGCGTGCAACGTGGCCGCCGTCCTGATTTCCTCATTTTTAAGCACGCGCATAGGGTTCTTGGCCAGAAGGGACTTCTTCTACTCCGTAGAAAATCTGAGCAAAAAGGAGACGGACAAGTACTCGGTAGACTCCCTTATAACCAGATCCACCAACGACGTGCAGCAGGTCCAGAGCGCCACCTTCCAGGCCTTCCTCTTCGTCTTGCAGGCGCCGGTGATGTTTATAGGGGGCCTGGTGATGGCCGCAGAGCAGAACGGTCCCCTCACCTGGTCTTTGGCCTTGGTCCTTCCCGTAATCATTACGGTCGTATTCCTAATCTTCAAAAGGATGGGCCCGCTTTTCAAAAAGCTCCAGAAAACCTTCGATTCCCTCAACTCCGTAATACGCGAACAAATTACGGGCGTGCGCGTAATACGCGCCTTTACCAGGGAGGGGACGGAGGAAAAGAGGTTCGGAAAAGTAAACGGGGACACTTACGACCTCCTTGTCCCCATCGGCTTTTGGATGGGATCTATCGGCCCCATCCTCTGGTTTGTTACAAGCATCGCGGACGTGGCAATAATGTGGTTCGGAGGAAAGCTGATAGAGGGCGGCCACATGCCCATAGGCGCCCTCCAGGCCTTTATCCAGTACCTGATGATCGTGCTTATGGGCTTTATGATGGCGGCGATGATGTCGGTGCGGCTTCCCCGGGCTTCGGTTTCAAGCGGAAGGCTCCTTCAAGTAATAAACGACAAAAGCAGCCTTTCATGCCCCAAAGACCCCTACCGTCCTAAGGAAGTGAAAGGCGAGATAGAGTTTAGGGACGTTTCCTTTTCCTATCCTTCCTCCGACAAGCACGAAGCCGTGGAGCATGTAAGTTTCAAGGCCAACGTGGGGGAGACTACCGCCTTCATAGGCCCTACAGGCAGCGGGAAGAGCACCATCCTCTCCCTGGCGCAGCGGATTTACGATCCTGACGAAGGGGAAGTGCTCCTGGACGGGCATAATTTGAAAGAGTTCGATCCTAAGTACCTTTCCACCTTTTTCGCCCCGGTCTTCCAGACGGCCAAGCTTTTTACCGGCACCATAAGAAGCAATATGCTTTTTGGAAAAGAGGATGCGACAGACGAAGAAATCTGGTCCGCCCTTGCGACCGCGCAGGCCAAGGACTTTGTCGAAGGCTTTGGGGAAGGCTTGGACTACAAGGTCTCGGAAGGGGGGTCGAACTTCTCGGGAGGGCAAAAGCAGAGGCTGTGCATAGCCAGGGCCATCCTCCGGGGAGCCCCCGTCTACGCCTTTGACGACGCCTTTTCCGCCCTCGACATGGCCACCGACAAAAAACTTAGGAAGGCCTTGGAGCCGGTGGTGAAAAACTCCTCCATGCTCCTCGTGGCCCAAAGGTTTAGCTCGATAATGACGGCAAAAAAGATAATCGTTCTGGAACGCGGAAGGATCGTGGGGGAGGGGAGCCACGAGTCCCTGATGGAAAACTGCGAGACCTACGAACAGATAGTGGCCTCCCAAAGCGGGACGATACAGGGATGAAATGGCCGCATACAAAAAGCTGATTACCGGAAAAGAGCAAAGGGCCCTTATAAAAAGGCTCTGTTCGTACCTGTTCAAATACAGGCTGCCCCTGATTCTGACCGTCGCTTCCGGGCTTGTCGGGGTATTTTTGACCGTACTCGGCCCCCGCCTTTTGGGCACGGCCACCAACGTCCTTTTTTCCGGCCTCATGAGCCAGAAGCTTATGGACGCGGGCTTCAAGCCGGGAACCCCGAAATCCGCCATCATCCGCCTCATGGACGCCCACGGAATGGGAAAGCTGGCCAACATGGTCCGGGCCATGAGCATAAACCTGAAAGAGGGGATGGACTGGCGTTACTTTGCAGTCCTCCTGATTTGGGTGGGGGCGATCTACGTCGCTGCCGTGGCGCTGAGGATATTCGAAAACTGGCTGCTCGCCAAAGTGATAGCGAAATCAGTCTTTGAAATGAGAAGGCAGATAGAGGAAAAAATCAACCGCCTGCCCCTAAGCTATTTCGACTCCGTGCCGAGGGGCGAAATAATGTCGACTACGACAAACGACCTAGACAATATCACAACTTCCCTCCAGCAGGTCCTCTCCCAGCTCCTTTTTTCCGCCTTTATGATTTTCGGGGTCGTAATAATGATGTTTACGATTTCCTGGATTTTCACCCTTTGCACGATGGGGGCGCTGTGCATCGTGGTTTTGATAACGAAAATCTTTATAAACGGCTCAAAGCCGGCTTTTGCGGCCCAGTGGCAGGCGACGGGCGACATCCAGTCCCAAGTTGAAGAAGTGTATTCGGGAAACGAAGTAATAAAGGCCTACAACCAGCAAAAGGAAGTGGAAAAGGCGTTTGACAAAAGGAACCGGCGCTTTTACAAGGTGACTTACAAGGCCCAGTCCCTTTCGGGGGCGGTGAACCCGGTAGACGGGTTTCTCGGCAACATTATTTTCGTCGCAATCGTGATAATCGGAGGGATTGCGGTAATAAAGGGCGACATGAGCCTTGGGGACCTTCAGGCCTTTGCCCAATATTCGCGCCAAATCCAAAGGCCCGTGGTCCAGCTGGCCTCAATGTCGACGAGCATCCAGTCCGCCCTGGCTTCCTGCAAGAGGTTCTTCGACTTTTTGGATGCGCAAAACGAGGAAGATGACGAAGCAAAAGAGCGCTTTGGGGAAGGGGGGAAGAAGTTTGAAGGCAGGGTGGCCTTTGAAAACGTGTATTTCTCCTACGTTCCAGAAGACCCCCTCATAAAAGACCTTAATCTTACGGCCCTTCCCGGGCAGACGATAGCCATAGTGGGGCCGACAGGGGCGGGCAAAACCACGATAGTAAACCTTCTGATGCGCTTCTATGAAATCCAAAAGGGCGAGATAAAAGTGTCCGGGATAAATGCCAAGGACGTGAGCCGCAAGGAGCTGAGGTCGCACTTTGGCATGGTCCTCCAAGACACCTGGCTCTTTAGGGGCACGATAAGAGACAACCTCCTTTACGGCTTGAAGCCGGGAAGGGAGGTAAATGAAGAAGAATTTATGGAGGCCTGCCGCAAGACGCACGTAGACGATTTTGTCTCCGCCTTGAAAAACGGATACGAAACCATGCTTGATTCCGACGCTTCCCAGCTTTCCCAGGGTGAGAGGCAGCTTCTTACAATCTGCCGGGCCTACATTTCCCAGCCCGACATCCTCATCCTCGACGAGGCCACCAGCTCTGTAGACACCCGCACCGAGATGCTGGTGCAGCAGGCTATGAACAGCCTTAGCCAAAACAGGACGAGCTTCGTTATAGCCCACCGGCTTTCAACCATCAGGGACGCCGACGTCATACTTGTAGTGAACCATGGAAACATCGTGGAAAAAGGGAGCCACGACGAGCTTTTGGAGAAAAACGGGGAGTACGCCAAGCTCTACCGCTCCCAATTTGTGGGCTAACCTTCCCGCGTCCTGTCCGTCAGGGCCCTGGAAAGGGTGAGTTCGTCGGTGTATTCGAGTTCGGAACCTACAGGGATCCCGGAGGCGAGGCGGGAAATTTCGGCGCAGCCACGGAGGAAGGAGGAAAGGAAAGAGGAAGTGGCCTGCCCCTCCACCGTAGAATCCAAAGCCAGGATCACTTCGGGCGCCTTTTCCTTTTCCACCCGCTCTTTTAACTCCGCTATCCTAAGGTCCTTGGGGCCTATCCCGTTCAAGGGGTCTATAAGCCCCCCCAAAACGTGGTACTTCCCCCGGTAGGCCCCCGTCTTTTCAAAACTCATCACGTCAAAAGGCTTTCCCACTACGCAAATTGTGCTTTCCCGTCTCGGATCCGAACAAATCCCGCACACTTCCCCGTCCGACACGTTCCCGCAGATCCTGCAGAACGTCAAATCGTTTGAGAGCCTTTCTATAGCCCCTTCTATCCTTTTTCCCTTCTGTGGGGAAGAAAGGATAGAATAAACGATCCTCTTGGCGCTTTTAGGGCCTATTCCCGGGAGCTGGCTGAAAGCCTCTATGGCCTCTTCTATAATCTCCATTCAGCCCTCCACCACCTTTCCTTCTACCTTTTCGGCGATTTCTTCCACGCTCATAGGGCTTTCGGAAAGCATTTGGCTCGAAAGCCTGGCCAGTTCCGAAGTGCTCATGTCTTTTACTTTGGTGACCGCCTCCCCGTTGGCGGCTTTTTTTGACGCCTGGATGGAAAAGCCCGATCCGAATTCCTTTCTTACCGCTTCCGATACTATTTTGGGGATGGCCCGGTCAAGGCGCAGGGCGAAAGCGTGCTGATCCAAGGGGGTGGCGAAGGTAAGGAGGATGGCCCACCCCCCCTGGGACTGCTTGAAATCCACTTTGGGGAGCTTTTCGGCCGTCATTTCCCTTTTTGCTTCTTCCGGCAGGGAGGAAACGAGCCTTTCCCACTTCGCCTTAAATTCCGCCTCGGCCTTTTGAGGCTGGCCGGAAGGCCGCTCGGACACGGAAGGGGGGAGGCGCTTTGCCTCTTCCGGGGCGCCCCCGGAAGCCAGGGGGGGCTGCGGGGAAGGGGAGAAGGACGAAGAAAGGAGCTTTGAAGTCAAAAGGTCCAAGGAGAGGCCCTGGGGCAAAGGGAGCTTGAAAAGGGAGGAGTAGTCCTTCACCGATTCTGAAACAAAGAGGAGCTTTGAGGTTTCTTGGCCTCCCCCCCCTCTTTTAAACTCCTCCACCAGTTTTTCCCTGACCGATTCCAAGAGGGCCTCCATCATGGCCGACGGTTCGAAGGCCCCCATCTTTTCCCCAAGGCCGTAAGCCTTGGCCGCCTCCCCTTTCAATACGGCTTCAAGGTAGTTTTCCACAAGGTCGGAAGGAAGGAGCCCCAAAATTTTCCTGCACCTTTCAGGATCCAGTTCGTCGCCCTCCCGGCCGTTTATGAGTTCTTCCAAGACCGACAGGGAGTCCCTCACCGAGCCGCCCCCCTGCCTGACTACCATGTCCAAGACTTCGCTTCCCGCTTCCACCCCTTCTTGATCGCAAACCCGCTCCAGGTGCTTTTTCATTATCCCGGGCTCCACCAGCCTGAAGGAATAATGCACCGTCCTGGAGCGGATGGTGGCCAGGACTTTTTCCGGAGCGGTGGTGGCAAAGATGAAGACGGTGTTTTTGGGAGGCTCTTCCACCACTTTGAGAAGGGCGTTAAAGCCCTGGGTGCTGATCATATGGGCCTCGTCGAGGATGAAAATCTTGTACCTGTCCCTTACGGGCGAGAACTGGACCTGGCCCCTTAGGTTCCTGGCGTCCTCCACGCTGTTGTGGCTGGCCGCGTCGATTTCCATTACGTCCAAAGAACCCGTCCCGCCCCTTCCCAGTTCCAGGCAGCTTTCGCATTCGCCGCAGGGGCGGGAAGTGGGACCCTTGGCGCAATTTAGGCACCTGGCCAAAATGCGGGCGCAGCTGGTCTTCCCGCAGCCTCTGGGCCCGGAAAAAAGGTAAGCCTGGGAAATTCTAGAATTGTCTATGGCATTGGAGAGGGCGCTGGTAATAAGATCCTGGCCTATGACTTCAGGAAAAGTTTCAGGGCGGTATTTGCCGTAAAGGGACATGCTTTATTCAGCCTTCCTGTTGATTCGATATAAAAATGGTATACAAAATTTGGCGAAAGAAGGGACAATGGCAAGTCTAAGGACGAGGGCTGCGGGGGTAGTGATAGAGGAGGGGGGAAAAGTGGCCGTAGTCCACAGGAGCTTTTACAAAGACTGGAGCCTCCCAAAAGGCCAAATCGAAGCCGGGGAAAGCGTGGCGCACTGCGCCCTGCGCGAAGCGGAAGAGGAGACCGGCAAGAGCATACGCCTTCTGGGGTTTTTGGGATCCACCTCCTACGCCACCCGATTTGGGGAAAAATCCGTCTTTTACTTCCGGGGGGAAAAAATCCCCGGGGTCCTGGCGTCGAAAGTCCAAAAGGGGCTCGGGACCAAAAGGTGGAAAGACAGCGAAACGGAGGAAGTGAAGTTCGCGAGAAAGGAAGAAGCCGCGGGGCTTCTGACTTACCGGGACGATCGCAATTTGCTCTCAGGCCTCCCCCCCCTCCCTGCCCTTGCCGTGTTTTGGGCCGATCCCTCCTTTGTAGGCCCTTCCTTCCGCCTCTCCTTTTCTAGGACGCTTTCCTGCTTTGCACCCGAACGGGTCATTTTCTCCCCTTCGGCCCTCCGCCTCGCGTCTTTTTATTCAAAGCTTTCCGGCGCCCCCCTCTCCCCCCTGGGCCGGGGGCAGGTGCGGGAAAGGAGGGTGGCCCTTCTTAGCTCGGCAAAGGAAGCGGGGCTGGAAAAATTTGGGATTTTTCCCAAAGGGCCCGGAATCTATTGCGCGCAAATTGGAAAAGGGGGGGCGCCCTCCCTTTCTTTGGTGCCTTTTTCCCCCTTTCCCTCACTTCCGCAGAGGCTTTGACTATTCTCCCTTGAGCGCCTCCTTCATCCTGGCGAATATATTCTTTTTGGGCTTCATTTCCTGGGCGGCCTGCATGTTTGCCCCCGCCCCCGAATCATGGAGGGAGGCGAACTTTTCCAGGAGCTCCTTTTGCTCCCCCGACAGGTTCGTAGGCACTTCAATTTGCACGTGCACTATGATGTCCCCCCGCTCTTTTTCAGATTTGGGAAGGCCGAGTCCGGGCATCACCACCGTTTGCCCGTACTGGGTGCCGGCGGGTATTTCCAACTCTTTTTCCCCGTCGAAAGTGGAGATTGAAGTCTTGGCGCCCAGGGCCGCCCAAGTCATAGGGATGGAAAGCCAGCAGTGGAGGTCCTGGCCTTTTCGCGTAAATTCCCGGTTCGGGGCTATGTGCACTTCCACGTAAAGGTCTCCGGCCGGACCTCCGAATTGGCCGGCCTCTCCCTGCCCTGCCAGCTTTATGCGCGCCCCGTCCTCTATTCCGGCCGGAATCCTTACCTTTATCGTCCTTTTGACCCTGATCCTCCCCGTCCCCTGGCAGGCGGGGCAGGGGTCTGGGATTATTGTCCCGTGCCCCTGGCACTGGGGGCAGGGGACTGTAGTAAGGATTTGGCCAAGTATGCTTCTTTGGACTTGGCGCTTTACCCCCGTCCCCTGGCAGGCGGGGCAGGGGACGGGCGCGCTTTTGCTTTTCGACCCCGTCCCTTCACATGCTTTGCATTTTGCAAATGTGGTGATTTCTATCTGCTTTTCCGCCCCGAAGACGGCATCTTTCAAACTTATGGTCAGGGACACCAGCTCGTCGCGCCCGCGGTTTTCCCTAGGGACGGGCGATCCTTGGGAGGCGCCAAAGGGGCCCCCTCCGAAAAACTGCCCAAAAATATCCCCGAGGTTGGAAAAATCCATAGGGGAAAACCCTGCCCCGCCGCCAGGAGAGAAGGAGGAGGCGCCCATGTCGTACTGCTCGCGCTTTTCAGGATCTGAGAGGACGGAATAAGCTTCGTTTATTTCCTTAAACTTGTCTTCATACTCTTTGCCGGCAATGTCGGGGTGGTACTGGCGCGAAAGCTTCCTGTACGCCTTTTGTATTTCGTCCTGGCTGGCGTCCCTTGAGACCCCTAGAACTTTGTAATAGTCATTCTCCATTAAAACTCCTGTCGACCGAAACGGAGGGAAATTGTTGGAATGCAAAATCCGACAGGCATTCGGCTACGCCCTTCAAGGAAGAAATGGCGCGGGGATAATTCATATAAGTGTTTCCAATCGATCCTATCAAAGCCTGCCATCCGTCGGCCCCGTAGCGGGCAGAAAGGATGGAAACCCGGGAAAGGGAGTCGTATTGAATTTCCGACCCTATCGCTACCCCCATTCCCTCTTGCGAAATTGAAGCCATAAGCCTTAGGAGGGTCATCCTTTCTTCAAGCGCATCCAAGAGGGGGGTTAGAAGATCTTGCCGCATTTGCCTGTAGGCCAGATCTATCCCGTAAATGTAGACTTCCCTTTTCGAATCGCAGACTTTTACGCCCTTTGAAAGCCCTTCCAGAAACTTTCCTTCTTCCGGAGAGGCGGAGGGGAGGGAGGCGATCCTGGAGGCCAAGTCGGCCAAGGGCGCGCCTGCAAGCGCCCTGTTCAGCTTTTCCACTTCCTCCGCGATCTCCCCTAGGGAAAAACCGGGATTTTCCATTCCGATTTTTTCCACCTGCCCGCTGTCGCAAATAAGTATCACCGTAAGGAATTCCCTTCCCACTACTTCCAGCCTGTGCAGGAAGAGGGAGGAGAGGGGGGGTGAAATCCCTACCGCCACCTGCCCGGTGAGGGACGCGAGAAACTTCACGGCTTTTGAGATGCCCTCCTCGAGCCCGGGGGCCGAAGCGAGCAGCTCCTTTAAGGACCTAATCTGGGGATCTGTCAGATCCGAATCGGAGAGGCCGTCTACAAACTGCCTGTAGCCTTTATCGGTCGGAACGCGGCCGGCCGAAGTGTGGGGCTCCATGAGGTAGCCCTCCCTCTCAAGGGCCGCCATGTCGTTGCGTATGGTGGCCGAGCTGATGGGAACGGGAAATTCCTTGACTACGCTTCCCGATGCTACGGGCTCATGGGTGCGTATGTATTTTCCCACTACGATCTTGAGCACCAGCATCTGACGATCTTGGTGCACTTTTCTGCCTCCTTAGGCTTCAAGGGAAAGACGATAATATATCGTTTTAGCACTCAAAGCCTGAGAGTGCTACATTTTTTCGGAAAATTACTCTTTCTGTTAAATTTATGGGCCGCCTCCTAATCTTTAAAATGAGAGTTTTCCTCCGTCACCGGCATTCGATTAAGGATTGAAATGGATGAGTTGAAGAAGTCTGATTTGGATGAAAAAACCATAGCCATGTCTAAAGGCCTGATTGCAGACGCCGTGCAAAAGGCCGGCAGCGGCCACCCGGGAAGCGCGATATCCATGACGCCCATAGTCTACGCCCTTTACCGCTACGTGTTGCGGCACGATCCTCTGGATCCAAAGTGGGAGGGGCGCGACAGGTTTATCCTTTCTTCCGGGCACGCCTCCCTGGCCCAATACGTCCAGCTGTTTTTGGCCGGCTACCTTACCCTAGACGACATCAAAGGCTACAGGACCATGTATTCCAAAACCCCGGGGCACCCCGAATACGGCCTGACGGAGGGGGTGGAAATGACTACGGGCCCCCTGGGGCAGGGGATTTCCACTGCAGTAGGCTTCGCCTTCGCTTCAAGGTTTGAATCCGCCCTCCTAGAAAGCGGGCTCTTCAGCCACGAAGTGTGGACCTTATGCGGGGAAGGGGACATAGAGGAAGGGGTGAGCTCGGAAGCTTCCTCGCTTGCAGGAACCCAGAAACTTGGCAACCTCTTTGTGGTTTTTGACAGCAACAGGATCCAAATCGAGGGGGATGCCTCCATTACCCTGACCGAGGACGTCTTGGAACGCTACAAAAGCTACGGATGGTACACCGACCGGGTGAGCTTCAACGCCCCCTCGGGCTACAAGGAGGACGTGCAGGCCTTCCTCAGCGCCGTGGAAAAAGCCAGGGGGGTCAAGGACAGGCCCCACTTCATCCAGGTCGACACCGTTATAGCCTGGCCGACCCCAGGGAAAATGGGGAGCGAAAAAAGCCACGGCGCCCCCCTGGGCGAGGAAGCCGTCAGAGGGCTCAAGGAGGAGCTGGGGCTGGACAAAGACAAAAAGTTCCAGGTGGACCCCGATCTTTTGGCGCATGCGAGAGAATCTATAAAGAGGGGGGAAGAAGCCAGGAAAAAGTGGGAAAAAGAGTTTGAGGCGTGGGAAGAGGAAAACCCCGACAAGGCCCGGCTCCACAAAAGGATGAAAGAAAGGCTCCTTCCCGAGGGCTTCGACAAGGCGATAGACGAGCTTGAAGCGACCCTTTCTTCCGATCCGCTCCCCACCCGGGTCTCTTCTGGAAAGGCCATCAACGCCATAGCGGGAGCGATGCCCGAATTCTGGGGGGGGAGCGCTGATTTGGCCGGATCCAACAACACCCTGATAGAGGGCGCGGCCTCTTTTGGGCCCAAAGGATCGGGGACGAAGCAGTGGGGAGAATGCGCCCCGGGGGGGAGGATAATCCACTTCGGGGTAAGGGAATTTGCCATGGGCGCCATCACCAACGGAATCCTTTTGGGATCCAGCACCCGCTGTTTTGGCGCGACCTTCCTGCAGTTTGTAGATTACGAGAGGGCCGCCGTAAGGCTTTCGGCCCTTATGGACATCCCAAATATCTTTATCCTGACCCACGATTCTGTAGCCTTGGGGGAAGACGGCCCCACGCATCAGCCTGTAGAGCACCTTTCTTCCCTTAGGGCGATGCCGAATCTCGATGTGGTAAGGCCCTGCGACGCTTTTGAGACCTGCGAAGCGTGGAGGCAGATTTTTAAGAAAAAGGAAGCTTCCCCCTCCGCCCTAATCCTTACCCGCCAAAAAGTTCCAAGCCTCCTCCTTTCAAGGCAGAAGGCCCGCGAAGGCCTGCCCAAAGGGGCCTACGTCTTGAAGGGGGGAGAAGAGGACGAAGTAATCCTCATGGCCAGCGGATCGGAAGTCTCCCTCATACTCGACGCCGGAACGGAGCTGGAGAAAATGGGAATAAGGGCGAGGGTTGTATCTGTTCCATGTATGGAGTGGTTCGATCGCCAGCCCCTTTCCTACAGGGAAAAAGTGCTTCCCAAGGCGATAAGGGCGAGGGTGGCCGTGGAGGCCGCCAGCCCTATGAGCTGGTACAAATACGTGGGCCTTTCCGGGAATACGGTTTGCATAGACAGGTTCGGCCTGCAGGGGAGCGGGAGCGAAAACATGAAGGCCCTGGGGATGACGGTTGAAAACGTAGTGGAAAAAGCTCTGGAGAGCCTGAAAGAAGAATAAAAAAGGAGAGAAAAATGGCGAAAAACGAAAATATGGCCCGCCTTGAATCCAACGGGGTGTCGGTGTGGCTCGACAGCTTCTCCAGGGACCTTATGGGTTCTGGGAAGCTCCAGGAGCTGATTGACGAAGAAGGGGTGAGCGGGCTTACCACCAACCCCAACATTTTCTACAAGGCCATACACGGCTCTTCCGTGTACGACGAAGAGATAAAGGCAGGAGGGAAGGCTGCCTCCGACATCCTCTACGGCCTGATGGCTGGGGACGTGCGCTCCGCATGCGATATTTTCAGGCCCACGGCCGAGAAGAGCGGATGGGTGGACGGAAGGGTCTCTTTGGAGATAGATCCCAACATTTCTTCAGACTCCGAAGGGATGATAGCCGCGGCACAGAAGGTGTGGGAGAAAATAGAAAGAAAGAACGCCATGATAAAGATTCCGGCCACCCCCGCCGGGCTCGAGGCCGCGCGCTTCTGCATGGGGCACGGGATCAGCGTCAATATGACCCTCCTCTTTTCCCTGCCCCACTACCAGGCAGCCGTCAACGCCTTCCTCAACGGAGCGGAGGACGCTTTGAGGAGCGATGTAGACCTTAGATCCCTCGGATCCGTAGCCTCCCTCTTCGTTTCCAGAATCGACACCAAAGTCGACGCCATGCTTGACAAGATTGGAACCCAGGAGGCGCTTTCCCTCAAGGGGAAGGCGGCCATAGCCAACGCGACTTTGGCCTACGGCCTCTTTGAAAAAATCTTCAGTTCCGATCCGAGGTGGGCGGACCTGGAAAGGGCCGGAGTGCGCCCCCAAAGGCTCCTTTGGGCCAGCACTTCCGTGAAGAACAAGGATTACCCAGAGTGCATGTACGTAGACTCCCTTGTAGCGCCCAAGACTGTCAACACTATGCCCCTTTCCACCCTCGAAGCTGAAGCCGAACACGGCAAGGGGGAGCCTTCCGAATTTGACTTCGATGAAAGCCGGAGGGTTATAGAGGGCCTTGCCGCCTTAGGAATCGACATAGAGAAAGTAAGCGAAGAACTGCAGAAGGAAGGCCTGGATCAGTTCAAGGACTCTTGGAATTCGCTTACAAGCGAGATTGAAAAGAAAATGTAGCCTTTTAGGCGCAAAAAAAGCCGGACCGACTGCAGAAATTAAGCCCGTCCGACTTTTTTTTATTATATCCTAGTCCGAAAGGTCCTTAGAGTAAAAGCTGGTGCGGTGGACGTACCCCATTTTCTGCGAAAGGGAGATCATGGAGGGGGAGACGCTGTCGAAATAGACCGCGCACACGTTCCTGGCCTTCAATTCGATTTCCCCCTGGGAAATCATGTCGGACATTATGCCCTGCTTCCTCTGCTCGGGAACCGTGTACACGTTGCACATGTACGCGTAGTTCCCGTTGTCGACCAGGCCGGGGATGTTGTGCTCTATAACGAAAGTGCAGATAGCCCCAATCTTTCCTTCCGCCTCGCTCACCAGCATCAGGACGTTTACGTTCCCCACTGACTCCGAAATCCACTTTTCTATGGCCTTCACCTTGCCCGGATCCGCGCCAGCTTGAGGATGGAGCTCCTTTTGCTCTGCAATCCTGAGCTTTACAAGCGCCTGGGCGTCCTGTTCAAGAGCGTAACGTATCATTTTTTCACCAAGCCGTATATCCGAACCTTGTTAAAAGCCCTAGGCCTATTATGGTCAAAATCCAAACGAGGGCCACTATCACCGTTATGCGGTTCAAGTTTTTTTCCGCTACCCCCGACGTGCTCGCGCTCTGCCCGCTGGCAGAAGCGCCAAACATGTCAGACAGGCCCCCGCCCTTGCCCTTGTGCATGAGGATGAGGAGGGTGAGGAGGATGCTGGTTATTATGACCAGGATGTCTAAAATAATCACCAATGCCTTCACCGCTTCCCCCCTTCTTCTTCATTCAGGCACTGAAATATCGCGGCAAACTCCGCGGGGTCTAGGCTGGCGCGGCCTACAAGGAAGCCTCCCAGCCCCAAGCCTTTGAGGGACCCTATGTTCCCTTCGTTTACGGACCCGCCGTAAAGGACGGTAGGGGAAAGGTTGAATTTTTCCTCCGTTTCCCCCTTTAAGGCCGAAACGGCCTTAAAGATGCACTCGGGCGAAGCGGTCTCGGAAGAGCCTATGGCCCATACGGGTTCGTAGGAGATAATCACTTTTTCCCTCTCAAAGGGCTCGAGATCGGAAAAGACTTCTTCCGACTGGGAAATTATTTCCTCCCAGCTCCCCCGGCCCTTCTCCTTTTCCCCTACGCACAGGATCGGCCTCATTCCGCAGGCGACGGAATTTTTGACTTTTCCCACCAATTCCTCGCGCGTTTCGTGGTGGTTCCTCCGGCTTTCGGAGTGGCCCACCAGTACGTACTCGCATCCGAGAGTCCTAAGCATGGAAGCTGAAATTTCCCCCGTAAAGGATCCTGAAGCGTGGGGAGAGACGTCCTGGGCCCCCAGGGAAAGGGGCAGGCGGTAGGAATTGGAAAAAACCTGCGCCGTGCGCAGGCTTGTGAAGGGAGGGAAAAGCGCCATTTCAACCGGTCCCTTCCCCCGCAGGCTTTCTGGCAGGAGTATGGAAAGCCGGCGCAAAAAGTCAAGGGTCTGCAGGTAGTCCATATTCATTTTCCAATTGGCTGCCAGAAGGCAGGGCGAGGGGGCGCGGCTCATGCTTACTTTTCCTCCAGAGCGGGGAGCCCTTCGCCCTTTAGGAATTCCAGGGAGGCCCCGCCCCCGGTGGAGATGTGGGAGAAGTCCTCGTCTTTAAATCCAAAAATGTCTACGGCGGCCGCGCTGTCGCCGCCTCCGATTATCGTAAAGGCCCCGTTTTCCGTAGCTTCCTTCATGGCCTGGGCTATGTAGCGGGTCCCCTCGGCAAACTTGGGGAACTCAAACACCCCCAAAGGCCCGTTCCAGAACACGGTTTTGGAATCGGCAATCTTTTCCGCAAATTCCTTGCACGTCCTGGGCCCTACGTCCATGCCCATCATGTTTTCGGGCACTTGGAAGGCGTCCACTATTTCGGTGGCAGCGTCGTTGGAAAAGGCGTCGGCTACTACAAGGTCCTTGGGAAGGAGGAATTCCACCCCTTTTTCTTTGGCTATCCTCAGGCACTCCCTGGCCTCATCGAGCATATCGAGTTCTACTAAGGACTGCCCTATTTGGCCCCCTTCGGCCTTGATGAAGGTGTAGGCCATGCCTCCCGCCACCAAAATCCTGTCGGCCACATCCAGAAGGTGCACTATCACCCCCAATTTGTCGGAAACTTTCGCTCCGCCCATAACCACGGTGTAGGGCCTGGCGGGGTCTTCGAGGGCCTTTAAGAGGGCCTTTTCCTCCTTGGCCACCAAAAATCCCACATAGCTGGGCAAAAGCTTTGATATGTCATAGCTGGAGGCGTGCCTGCGGTGGGCCACGCCAAAGCCGTCGAAGACGAAAAGATCGGCCATGGAGGCGAGATCTTTGGCAAGCTTCATCCTTTCCTTCTCGTCCTCGCTCGTTTCTTCCGGCCTAAACCTTATGTTTTCAAGGAGCAGGACCTCCCCGGGCTTGAGATCTTTGGCAAGCTTCTTTGAATCCTCGCCTGCGCTGTCCTTTGCAAGGATCACGGGGCAGCCTAAAAGTTCGGAGAGCCTCTGGGCGACGGGGGCCAGAGAATAGGCGGGATCGGCGTTGCCTCCGGGCCTGCCCAGGTGGGCCGTTACAATCAGCTTGGCCCCGCGGGAAAGGAGGAATTTCAGGGTCGGGATCGCCTCCCTTATCCTCCTGTCGTCGGTAATTTCCCCTTTTTCATTCAAGGGCACGTTGAAGTCGCACCTGACCAGTACGGTTTTGCCCGTCAGGTCCCCTAATTTTTCTATGCTTTCCATTGCTTCCTTCCCTGTAAAAGTCAAAGCGTATTTATAAAAGAGTTTAGTTCAAAGGGCATCGTTTTTCCCCTAGCCCTGGGCCTCTTTGACGTCCATGGCAAGCCTGTAAAGGCGCCTCATGCGGCCGGCAAGGGCATCCTTGCTGATGGGCGGGTCGGCGAGTTGGCCCAGCTCGCTTAAAGTGGCCTCGGGGTACTGGAGCCTCAGCCGCCCTGCCTGAAGGAGGCTGGGGTTTACCTCTTTGCCCTCTAAAATCTTAAATGCCCTCCGGATTCTTTCGCACGCGTTCTGGCTGGCTTCGGAGCTCCTCTTCTTGTTGGCTTCGTAAAGCTGGGAAACTACATGCTTTACATCCGCGTCTTTCTGATCGTAGACGTTGCACACCTTTATCGCCCACTCCCTGGCCCCCAGGAGGTTTAGGAGCTTTACGCTCTGTTTTGCGGGGACCACTTCCACGCCTTCGCCTTTTCCTTCCGCATTGATTTGGACCCCTATCCCCAGGATCGAGGCCGCCTCCTTCAGTTCTTCCGCCAGTTTCGGAAGGAGGCAATAAACTTCCATCCCCTTTTTCTTTTCAGGGTTCAGTTCCCCCTGGGCCATGAACGCCCCCCTCCACATGGCCGCGGCTACGGGGATGATGGGGGTGCGGGCGAAGGCGGGAAAGCCCGGGATGACCCTCCTCGTCCTCCTATCCAGAAGGCCGGTGGAAACCAGGAGCTTTTTTGCGCTCAGGCCCTCCACGTGCAGGCAGTACATAAACCCGGCCGATCCGCGGGGGATCCTTTTTAGCTGCGAATCGATTTTGTAGGCTTCCTTTATGGCCTTTTGAAGCCATTCGGCCGAGTTCCTGGATCTTAGGGGGCATTCGAGTACGAGCCTCCCTTCCACGACTTTTAGCGCCATAGAAAGCCTGAGCATGACGGCTATCTGAATTTCTCTCATGGAGGGGCTTATGCTTGCTTGCGCAAGTTCTCCATAAATTTCGTTTATCCCCCTCACACTTCGCCTCTTTCACTGTTTTTAAAGACCCTGAGCACGTCAAAATGCGGAACTTAAATGCTTTTTAACTTTTTTACCGTTCAAAATCCGCCCTCCATTTTACTCCCCTCCGCATGGATGAGGCTTTTGCGCCTCAAATCCCTATGGAAGGAGATGGCAAAGCGATGCGACTCGTCCCTCACTTCTTCAAGGAGGAGTAGGACGGGATCGGTCCTGGAGAGGACTAGGGGGTAGGGGTTTTCTTCCATCCAAATTTCTTCCAGTTTTTTTGACAGGGACACTATCGCTACGTTTTTCCCCCCTCCCCCCTTTCTGGCCTCTTCCACCCCCTTCCTTGCGGCCTTCAGCTGTTCGGGCCCCCCGTCTATCACAAGAAGGTCTGGAAGGGCAAGATCCATCTCGCACCTCCTGCGGATCACTTCCTCCAAGGCTCCTAAGTCGTCTTTGGGGCTTGAAAGCTTGAATTTCCTGTAGCCCCCGCTGTTTTTAAGGCCGTTTGCAAACGAGACGCACGATCCTACCTGCGCCTCCCCTTTGGCGGAGTTTGAAATGTCAAAGCCCTCTATAAGGAGGGGGATGGAAGGCAGTAAAAGGAGCTTTGCCGCTTCTTCAAGCCCCTTCCTCCTATTTTCGGCCTTCTTTAGGGACCCCTTTTCCATCCTCTTTTTCCCTTCCGCGGCGTTTTTTTGCGCCTCTTCCAGGAGCCTTTTCTTTTCCCCCCTCTGCGGCACTTTTATTTCCACTTTTCGGCCTGCGACGGATTTAAGCATTTCCTCGACCCCCCTGGCGTCTTCGGGAAGGAAGGGCACGAGAACGGAACGCGGAAGGGAAGGGGAAGTGCTTTTAAAGCCCTCGTCGGGATCGGAATTCCTCTCCTTCTTGAACCCGCTTTCCTCGCCGGATTGGTAGAAGGAAAAAAGGAGGCGCGATAGCAATGCCTCCTTCGGCTCTTCGCCCACAAAATCGGCCACCCAGCTCCTTTCGCCCCGTATGCGCCCCGATCGCACGGAAATCTGGTAAAAATAGGCCATTTCCCCGCCTTCGGCCACTCCGAAGACGTCTTCGTCGTCTTTCATGCCGATGACCGAGTTTTTTTCCGTGACCTGCTCCAGCGCGAAAAGCTCGTCCCTCGCCACGGCCGCTTTTTCAAAGTCAAAGCCCCTCACATGCCTTTCGATTTCGGACTTTAGCCTGCTTTTTTCCTGCAAGGCCCTGGAAGGCGAAGAGAGGGCGGAACTGAAGTCCTTTGCAATCTTTAAGTAGGCTTCCGGGCTTATTGCCCCTATGCACGGCCCCGAGCAGCGGCCCAGATCGTGCAGGAGGCAGGCCCTATGGTGCGCCAGGTGCCTTTTAAAGGCTTCGTCGCTGCAGGTGCGCAAAGGGTACAGGTGGGTCAAAGGCCCTAAAAGCTTGGAAAGCCTCACATTGGCAAAGGGGCCGAAAAGCAGGAGCCCGCGCTTTTTCGTGCGCTTTGTTACAAAGAGCCTGGGGAAGTCCTCTTTGCAGGAAAGGGCGAGGTAGGGGTAGCTCCTGTCGTCCTTGAAAACCACGTTGAACCTGGGGTCGAATTCTTTAATCCAGGAATACTCCAAAGAAAGGGCTTCGAGCTCGTTGTCTACGATCGTCCATTCGAGGCTTTTTGCCGCCAAGACCATGTTGCGCGTTCTGGGAGGGAGGGAAGAGAGGGGCTGGAAGTAGTAAGAGAGCCGGTTCCTGAGGTTTTTCGCTTTTCCTACGTAAATGACCCTGCCTTCCCCGTCCTTCCACTTGTATACGCCGAAAGTCTCCGGGATGTCGCCCCTTTGGGGCCTATGGGAGGGATCTAGCATAGGGCCTTTGCAAGGTAGCGGCCCGTCCAGGTATCGCTGAGGGCGACTTGCTCCGGGGTGCCTGAAGCTACTACTTTTCCTCCCTTGTCGCCGCCTTCTGGCCCCAGGTCGATCACGTAGTCGCAGCTTTTTATCACATCCAGGTTGTGTTCGATTACCACCAGGGTGTTTTTCTTGTCCACGAGCCTCTTAAAAATTTCCAGGAGCTTTGACACGTCTTCGGCGTGCAGCCCGGTAGTGGGTTCGTCAAGAAGGTAGATGGTCTTCCCCGTCTGCCTCTTTTGAAGCTCGGAAGCGAGTTTCACCCTCTGGGCCTCCCCCCCTGAAAGGGTGGTGGCGTTTTGCCCGAGGCATATGTAGCCCAGGCCCACGTCTTCCAGGGCCCTTAGGTAGCGTAGGATCGGGGGGACGTTTTTGAAAAAGGCCGCCGCTTCGCTTACGGTCATATTCAGCACCTGGGAGATGTTTTTGCCGTTGTACTCCACCTGCAGCGTCTCCCTGTTGTACCTCCTCCCCCCGCACGCGTCGCACTTTATCTGCACTGCCGGCAGGAAGTTCATCTCTATGTTTATCACCCCGTCCCCGTGGCAGGTTTCGCACCTCCCCCCTTTTTCGTTGAAGGAGAAGCGCCCG
>JAFYJT010000042.1 GCA_017537945.1 Aeriscardovia sp. | reverse complement strand
GGCCGCCACAAGCTCTCGCCTATGCGCCCTGGTAAAGCCGCCCACGTCCGTCAGGGCCAGCCCCACGGTGGCCCCCATCTGCAGGGAGGGCCCCTCACAGCCCAAAAATAGGCCTGATGAAAGCGCTAGGGTCCCCCCGATAAATTTCCTCCACAGCAGCCTCCACCAGTTCCACCAGGAGGGCTCGAAAGAGTGCAGCCTGTCCTCGACGTCCGCAGCGCCCGAGTAGGCCACGAGGGGGGCCGTCCTTATAATCCAGGCCGTAAAGACGCTGACGGCAAGGCTTACGGCCACCACCAGAACCAGCCACCACCAGTGCCCCAGACGTATGTACTCGTAGAGATCCCTCACGTATTTCACCAGGATGCCGGTAATAAGCCTAAAAAGCCCTACCACGGCCCCGGCGAGCACCCCGTCGGCTATCGCCCAAAGGAGGATTTTCATCGAGGGGTTCCCGCTGTCGAGCATTTTGGAAAGGAAGGAATCCCAGGAGGAGAGCTTTTTGCGCCTTATATGGGAAGCGGACGGATTTTTGTGGGGGATGGGGCTGTTGGCGGGAATGTCTTTGGCCTTATTCGGCTTTGGCAAAGTGTTTTCCGCGTTAGGTAAAGATGGCTCGTCGCTCATCGCTTTCCCTCCGCTATGCCTGAAATGCCCACTCTACCATGATAGTCAGCCTCAGCGGTGCAAAATAAAAAAGCCCCCGAAAGGGCTTGGAAATTTTTTTACAATCC
Organism: Aeriscardovia sp.; assembly: GCA_017537945.1. Lineage (GTDB taxonomy): Bacteria > Actinomycetota > Actinomycetes > Actinomycetales > Bifidobacteriaceae > RGIG1476. The sequence continues at coordinate 12,457 of JAFYJT010000042.1, read as the reverse complement.
GGAGCTACTGCTCTTCTATGAGGGCCAGGACATCTCTGGAGGAAATGATGAGGTAGACTTCTCCCCTGAAGTGGATTTCGCTGCCGCCATACCTGGAGAACAATATCTTATCTCCAGCCTTGACGTCCATGGGTATCAAATTGCCTTTCTCGTCGCGCTTTCCCGGACCTGCCGCCAGCACTTCCCCCTGCTGGGGCTTTTCCTTGGCGGAATCGGGAATGACGAGTCCGGACTGAGTAGTGGTCTCGGCGCTCGCCTGCTTGATGATTATCCTGTCTTCGACTGGTTTGAGCGCAATCGACATTTTGCCTCCTATGGGTGTTAATCGAATTTGGGCAACCAAACGCAAAGGCGGTGGCTGACGACACCGCATGGTGGTTATGGAATATAGGATATCTCATTTTTTAGCACTCTTGCAAAATAAGTGCTAAAAGCGGAAGCTCAGAGAAGATCGGCCTTTTCGAGATCGGTTTCCTTTTGTTCCTGAGGCGTAAAATTCCCCTGGTTAAACGCCCTTAAGTCCAAACTCCTCACGCCGTTGTCGGAAGCCTCTAATTTGAACTGCACTTCTTCAGACTGTTGGGCGGGAAGGATGTAGGTAGGCGCTTCATCGGTCTCGAACTTCGCTTTGTCTTCCCGCCTGGGCTTTTTCTGCAATTCGGAAATTTTCTTTTCCCATGCGATGGCCTGCTTCGAGGCCCGGATGCCGAGAAACACCACAAGGGCCAAAAGGAATATCGGGATTAAGGTGTAGCAAACGGAAAAGTGCATCCCCAAAGCGCAGAAAAACACTATCAAGATAACGGCGACGAGCGAGAGAACCAGCAGCTGCCTGCGCCTGACCGCCCTCCGGCGCAGGGCCCTTATTTCCTTTATCTGCTTTTCTGTCAACTCGGGCACCATGGCCTCTTTATCCTGTTATCCTGGTTGGGCCTTCTTAAGTGGGAAGGCTGGGCGAACAAACTGAAAGCGACATGGCCTTGCGGGGGAGCGATGGCCATTCCAGGTGGGCGATGAGGGACTCGGACCCCCGACATCCACGGTGTAAACGTGGCACTCTAGCCAGCTGAGTTAATCGCCCTGGCGCAGCTTTGAAGATCTTACCACGCAAATCTGCGAAAAAACAGGAACACGTATCCTATAAAATGGTATTCAAATGTATTCAAGACTTCTTTACGTTCCGGAGGAGAAAAATGGGTATCTTTGACGAACTCGGCTCTGATGCCAAGAAGGTCGGCCTGGCCGCCCTTGGAGCAGTGAGCACGGCTGCCGACAAGGGCAGCCAGATAATGGACAAGCTTGTAAGCAAGGGCGAAAGTACGGTAGAAGAAGGAAGGCAGATTAACAGCGCGCTGGCCCACAAAGTCCAAACAGGGGCCGAAAACCTCAGGGGGGGCGTGCTATTGAAATACATGCGGTCCATGACTGTAGAGCAAAGGAAGGAGTTCGTCAAGAAAGTGCTGGAAATCTCCGACCAACTCGACAAAGAGGAAGAGACCGATTTTGGCAGCGAAAAGCCCGCGGGGGAGGTTGCGAGAGAGAAAGAGCCTGAAGAAGGCGCCAAGGCCCTGGGCCAGCCTTCCGGAGAGGACGCGGCAGCTGAAGGCGATTCGGCTGGCAAGTAAAAATTGGCCCTAAGACAAGAAAGTCTATACGACAGGCTTGAAAACCTATCCGCCTCGGAATACGAAAAGCCCCCCAAAAGCGGGAGGCTGAAGCGGATAGGGGAGATAATAGGGGTTCTGAGGAAGTACGACGCGCTCAGGGGGATGAGCCCGGAAAAGCTGTGCAAGATTTTACAGGCCCTGGGCCCCACCTTCGTAAAAGTGGGCCAAATCCTCTCCATGCGTTCGGAAATTCTCCCGCAGGCCTATTGCGAAGCTTTGGCCTCTTTGAGATCCCACGCCAATCCTATCCCGTACAGCATAGTTTTAAACACGTTAGAGGAACAGTACCAGAGGAACCTCTCCGAAATTTTTGACTTCATCGACCGAAAGCCCCTGGGATCTGCCTCTATAGCGCAGGTGCATTACGCAAAGCTCGTTACAGGGGAGTCTGTAGCCGTAAAGGTGCAAAGGCCTGGCGTCAGAGAGATGATGGCCCAGGACATTGCGATAATAAGGTCGGTGGTGAAAATCGCCATGCGGATCGGAAAAAACGCCCAACTCTTCGATCTCAAGGGAGTGGTGGAAGAAATCTGGATGAGCTTTAAAATGGAGACGAATTTTTTGGTAGAGGCCAAAAATTTGCAGGAATTTAGGGAATTTACCAATCGCTTCGCCTACATGGACTGCCCCAAAGTCTACATGGCACTTTGCACCCACAAAGTAGTGGTAATGGACTACATTCAGGGCATCCCCCTCGCGCATACCCAGGAATTGAAGGAAGAGGGGTACAGCCTTAAAGAAATAGGCACGAAGCTTGTAGACAATTATGCGGCCCAAATATTAGACCAGGGATTTTTCCACGCCGATCCCCACCCCGGAAACATCATAATAAGGGGGGGGCAGATAGTGCTCATAGACATGGGGATTATGGGGAGGCTGAACGCCCATACCAGAAACATCCTGAAAGACATAATCTTCGCCCTGGCCATACAAGACTCCGCCAGCATAGAAGAAAGCCTCTTGAAGCTTTCCCCGCCTTCCACCGCCGTATCTATCAACCGGGCGAACCTGCTTTCCGATATTGACATCATCGTTTCAAATTTTGCCACCGTGGATCTGCAGGATTTGAACATGGGGGAATTTATCCTTTCCCTCCTCCAGCTTATGCAGAGGAACGGCCTGGAAATCCCCTCCAGCCTTATTCTGGTTTCCAGGGCCCTGGTAACTTTGGAAGGGACGATTTCCGAATTTATACCCGACGTCAACATGGTGGAGATAATAGAAAACCACCTGAGGGAAAACGGCATGGCCAAAGGGTTTAAGAAAGAAGTCTCTTCTTTGGCTACAGAAAGCTTGCGCGGCAGCCACGGCCTCTTAAAATCCCTCTCTTACTCGAAAGTTGCCATGAAGCAACTGACGAGGGGAAATTTGAAAATTAATGCCGAAATAGTCGGCTCGCAAACCCCGCTGAGGCAGCTGAGCTACATTATCGACCGCCTCACGATGGCGATAATAATAGCCGGCCTTTTTGTGGGATCTTCCATCGTTTATTATGCGCGTATCAGGCCCGTCGTATTTGGAATACCTATAGTGGGCATGCTGGGGTACATAGTGGCCTTCTGCCTGGGGGTGTGGGTGATAATCGACAGCATGCGGCGAAACCATCAGTTGAGGAAGAAATCTAGGCATAAATAGGGACCGGTGGTATACTTTTACGGTACATGGTGGGCATAGCTCAGTCGGTAGAGCATCTGATTGTGGTTCAGAAGGTCGCGTGTTCGAATCACGTTGCCCACCCCATTTTTTTGTTTTAAAGCCCAGCAAAAAGGAAGGGCCCTCCCTCTGGAGGGCCCTTTTTCATGCCTATTGTTTAAAATTAACGCGAGTGCACGGGGAGGGACTCGAACCCTCATGTCTTACGACACAGGAACCTAAATCCTGCGCGTCTACCATTCCGCCACTCGTGCCCTGGAGCCGTTTAACAGGCTTGAACTGTTGACCTTCTCTTTACGAGAGAGACGCTCTACCAGCTGAGCTAAAACGGCATGACGGTTTAAAGTATATCAGAAGCGGGGCCGGCAGACAGAAAGAGAAGAGGATGAAACCCAAGGCGAGGAACCTGAATATAGAGCTTCTCCGGTGCATTGCCATCTTTTCGATCGCCCTTTTTCATACTTTTGTCCCCTATTTCAACGCCTTGGCTTACAAAGCGCCCACCCCTGGAATCGACATAGGGATGAAAAACTCTTTTCTAGCCCTTTTCCTTATGGGCCTGATAAATTTTCTGGGCAGCATGGGAAATTCAATTTTCTATATGATTTCTGGGTTCTTCCTACTGCCTCATGCGGTAAAAGAAATAGGGGCGGGCTTCTGGCTTAGCCAATTTCGGACGGTATGCAGAAGATGCGTGGTAATAGTGGGATCCGTCATAGTGTTTGCAATCCTCACCGTCCTGCTGCACTTTATTTGCCGCATGCCCACCGCAAAACTCAACGGCGTCCGATGGCTCGGCAGCGACCTGGAATTCATCTGGCTCTATTTGGTTTTTTGCGTTCTTTCCCCCTTTGTCGCGCTTGTCCAAAACAAATGGAAGAACGGATGGAAAATCTTTCTTGCTTTTGCGCTTGTTTTAACTTTCCTTTGCAACGCCTTTATAGCCTTTTTTTCGCAAGGGGGGGTCAATCACGCGCTGGACGGATGGAGAAAATTCATGAGCGCCGCAACCTATTTTTGGGGCTTCTGCCTAGCAGGCCTTGCGGGGGAAAAGGGGGAGGAGCAAAACAGGAAGAGGGCCTGGATGATTTTCCTTATCTGCCTCTTTTCCGCGCTTGTTTCAACTTTCGTCTGCGCCCTGGCCCAGAGCTGGAAAATGGCGGGGGAGCTCTCATTTAAATCAACCTCCCTCATTTCTTTTGGCGCCGCCTTCTCCCTCCTGGCCCTATTCGCCTCCCGGGCGAAAAAAAATTCGGAATTCAAATCCGGGAAATCAATCGCCTTTTTCGCCAACGGCATTTTAGGTTTCTACATCTTCCAGTCCATGCTCACTTCCTTCTGGCACCTTCTAATTTTCCCGGTTATAAACAGCCTGTCCCTCCCCGGGTTTTTCCCGTTTTTGGCCCTCCTTCTTTTCGCTTCCCTCCTGACGCTTATTTACACCCTCATCCTCTCTTCTATAGGATCCTGGGTGCGGCGCCCGCTTGTGGCGATCGGCTCCCGCCTCTTAAAAAGTTGATTGCCAAGCACCCTAAAAAATAAAATCGTTACTTATGGATATTAAAATCGCCCCCAGTATTCTTTCGGCGGATTTTTGCAACCTTCAGTCAGAGTTGGAAGCCGTAAGAAGCGCCGATCTGGTCCATGTAGACGTAATGGACGCCCATTTTGTGCCGAACCTGACGATAGGAGCGCCGGTAGTGGAAAGAATCGCCCAGGTCTCCCCCCTCCCTCTGGACGTGCACCTGATGATAGACTCCCCCGATCTTTTCGCTTTGGACTATGCGTTTGAAAACGTGGAAAATATCGCTTTTCACCTTGCCGCGTGCCATGCGCCCATAAGGCTGGCCAGAAAGATTCGGGAAAAAGGCATAAAGGCCTGTTGCGCGCTGAACCCCGCCATGGGCCTTGAGGGGGTTTTGGGGATTTTAAGCGAGTTTGACTCAGTGCTCATCATGAGCGTGGAGCCAGGATTTGGAGGCCAGAAATTCCTCGCTTCCCAGCTTCTAAAGCTCTCCAGGTTAAAGAAAGAAGCGGAAGATAGGGGGCTCGATATTAAGATAGAAATAGATGGAGGTATTAACAAACAAACCATAGGTCCGGCCTGTAGGGCCGGGGCGGATATCTTAGTGGCCGGCTCCGCCATTTACGGCGAGAAGGATCGCGCTCGGGCCATAAAGGAACTAAGGGAAATAGCGGAAAGAGCTTGAAATATGTCATGTTCAGGGACCCGGAACGCAGAAGCCTCCAGGCAGATTTGGACGGCCCCCAACTTCATAAGCTTCCTGCGCATAGCCTCTATACCCGTGATCGCCTGGCTCATAGCTTCAGATCACTTGGTGTGGTCTCTAATACTTATGGCCGTCTCCGGCATCTCTGACGGAGTAGATGGGTATGTGGCCAGGCGCTTTGACCAGGTGTCGGCGCTGGGTAAAATCCTTGACCCCATAGCCGACAGGCTTCTTATCATCTGTTCCTGCATAGCCCTGGGAGTGGCCCACCTTTTGCCCTGGTGGATTTTAATAGTGATCTGTTGCAGGGATTTCGTCATAGGGGTGGAAGTACTGATCCTGGCAAACAAGGGGTACGGCCCCCTGCCGGTACACTTTGTAGGCAAGGTGGGGACTTTCGTCCTTTTAGTGGCCATTCCCTGCCTTATAATTTCCCGCGCGCTCCCTACCGCATCCCTGGTCTCCCTATCCTTTTACTGCTTTGGAATGGCCAGCTGCTATTGGGGGATCGCCCTCTATTGGACGGCAGGGCTAGTATACATAGCCCAGGGAATGAGCCTGCTCAAGAAAAGGAAACACTGAATGGAAGAAGAAAAAGAGTCTGAGCGCACCATAATGGGCCTCCCCCCCGTGACAGTGCCCGCGGCTCTGGCCAAAGAGGGGGCGCTTACAGGCCAGGATCTTGAGGTTATGGAAAAACTCAGGGAGGGCGATGCGCTCCTTATAGCCGTCAGCGGCTTTTCGCAAAACGTAAGATATCTTTTGGACGAACCCTCCGTAAGCGTGGGCAGAAGCCTCAAAGCCGACATTCTGCTGGATGATCCCACCGTTTCAAGGCGCCATGCCCTCTTTACAAAATTAGGAGGGACTTACGTCCTCAAGGATCTGGACTCTTTAAACGGAACTTATGTGAACGGTTCCCGCATAGACACCCTAGAGCTGCACAGCGGAGACGCCATTATGATAGGGCGCTTCAAAATGCTCTTTTATTTGAAAGATAAAGCCTAATCGAGGAGATCCCCCCCGTTCGCATGCTTTTCCAGCCTCTCGGCAAGCAGCTTTTTAAGCTCTTCCTCCGAGCGCCTTTCCATCAGCATATCGTAGTGCGACCTTTTGGGTTTGCCGGATTCCAGAGGATCCCCGTCGCTGTTTTCCTGAATGCAGGCTAATCCGCAGTGGCAAAACCAGGTGGCCGGGGCGGCGGCTTGGGAGGCGAAAGAGACTATGGTCCTGTGACCTTGAGGGCACACGTACACTACGTCCCTTCTCTCCGCCAAAACCACGCCTTCGTCCGATTCCAGGCTCTTAGCCCCTATGCTTCTGCCCCTGAGGCTTCTTTCGGCCATTGTCTTTCCTTTCATTCATTACCTTGGACCATTTCCAACCGCGCTTTTGGAATTTTATTCCAGTTCTTTTACGAGCCGCTTCATGCGCTTCAGCCTTTTTTCCCTCTTTCTCTTTTCCAACGCGGCGTGCGCTTCAGCATACTCCTCTGCCACTTGCCCAAGAGGCCTTTCTATCGCGCTTTTACGGGAGCGGGAGGGGGGATCCGGGCGGATTGGATCTATATGGATGGAGGAAAAGAGCTCGTCCAGGCTTTTTTTCATTCTCTTGGCGCTTTTAAAAAACACTCCAGACCTTTCGTCCTTCATGATAGGCTTCTTAATTAGACCGCTAGAATAAGGGGAAATTTCTTTCTTACTCTATCATGCGCCGATAAATAACTGGATTTTGCAGCACTGCCCTGGATGTAACGCGCTGTCTGAAAACAGCGGCCACCCTTCTGCCTACGCAGGAAAATCCAAAGAGGCTTCCTTTCTGCCTACCCCTTTGCCAGTAGGCCCGAAAAACGGAGATTACTGAGGGCAGACCGCTCCCTTTTAGGCCTTCTTCCTCTTACGGATAAGGAAGAAGGCTGCCCCGAGCCCAAAGAGAAGGGCTGCGGAAATGGAGAGCGCCAGGACCCAGCGGCCTCCGGTGAAAGGAAGCCTGGAGGGAAGCACTATGTTGTAGACGATTCCTTCTGAAGGCGAAACCAGGTTCAAGGGGTCTGAAACCGCCTTGATGCTTTCAGGGGAAGAGTAATTGATATCGGCAGTAAATGAAAGCTTTGAAGAAGTGGCGCCGGAAGCGGGGCTTACTTCGGTTACGGTGTAAGTCCCGTCTGAAAGGCCTCCGAAGGAGAAGTCGGCGTCAGCGTTTTGCTCCGTAAAGTCGTAGGGGGAAGAGGAATAGGTCCAGCCGGTAAAGGTTCCGTCGCTACTTACCGTGGGGGCAAGATACTGCCCTTCAGAATTTTGCACAGTAAACTTCGCCCCCTTGGCGGGCGTATTCTGCCCCCACCAGAGGCTCTTGAACCAGATCCCGGTTTCGGAAGAATTTGAAGACATTCCCATAGACGAGGGGAGGGAATTGGAAGCGGGCCCGTTGGTGTAGAGGGGGGAAGAATAAACGCCCCACCCGCTCCCGGGGTTCTGGTTCCACCATACATTCTGGGTATTTGCCTTGCCGTCCGAGGCCGTGACGCCCCCCATGCTCATCCACTGCTGGAACTTTCCTCCGTTCTTGAAGGAAGAAGTCAGAACAGCGGGGAAGGTTATGTAGATAAGGCGGTCGGAGGAAGAAGAAAGGGCGCTTCCCTCTACGTTCTTCCCGTTTTCTTCAAGGTACTGAAGGGCTGAGTAAGGGAGGGTGATGGTATAGACGTTTATGTTGGAGTTGGAAGTGTGATACCCGTCGTAATTGTAGGGGGCGGGGCCTGAAGTGGCCACGGCCCCGTTCTTAACAAGCGTTGAAAGCGGGACTCCCGCAACTTCTATGTCGGAAGTGGAGGGATTGTCCATTTCAAGCCCGGCGGCATTGTCTCCGGCATCGAGGGCGCTCCCCTTTTCAGGGAAGGCTACCTGCATGGAGGAAGCGTAATATTTGCCCCCTGAAGACGAAGGGGACGTTACGGCCATAGGGAGGTAGCCTTCCCACCCTTCTGTGAAGGGGACGCCTACGGTCTCGGTCTGGTAGGCCTCGCTGGAAAGTGAGGAGCCCGCCATGGGGGCCATCTTCACGGGGGAGAGCGCATAGATGGAGTCAGAAGAAGCGTCCACAAGCCCCGCCGGATCCGCCTTGGTTCCCATAGCCTCAGGGGAAGAATAGGAAAGGGTAACTTGGAAGCTCCCCTCATAGCCTTCGCGGCCGCCCAGATGTCCGGGATAGCCTGCCCAATCAGGCCCTCCAGCCCTCAAGTCCGGGGAGATCCCGGGCCAGTTCTGCTCGCCTGTCCCCAGGCCGGGGGCGGAAGCGCCTACGGAATCCGGCCATGCCACTTGAGTGACGGTGTAAGTGCCGTTGGCAAGGCCCCCGAAAGAGAATACGGCGTCAGCGTTCCTCTGGGAAAACTCCACGGCAGAGGAGGGCGAAGATGCCCAGCCCCAGCCTTCAAAGGCCCCCGAAGAGTCCTTTTCTTCTTCAAGGTACTGCCCGGAAGAGTTTTGGATCAGGAACTTTGCCCCCGAAGAAGGGGTGCCGTCGGCGTTCAAGTCCTTGAACCAGAGGCCGGTCTGGGAGGAATCGGCGGAAGTGGTCAAAGAAGAGGGGACGGAATCGTTTGCAGGACCGTTGGTGGTGGCCGCAGGATAGTTGCCCTGGCTTATAGACTGCCCTCCCAGATTCCCGGTGCCGCTGTAATTGATGTTTACCCATACCTGGTCGCCCGAAGTGAAGGCAGGCGTCAAATACGTGGGTACCGTAACCGAAAGCGTCCTGTTGGAAAACCCGGTGGAAAGGGCGATTTTGCTGGTCCCTCCTGGCTGGGAAGGCGTGGCCGGAAGATATCCGTTTTCTTCGATGTAGGAGATGGCCGAGGCATCCAGCTTTAGTTCGTTGGGATTGGATGCAGGGACCAAAGACGCTCCGTGATCTTTTAAAACCGAGAATGGGATGCCCGCGATTTTCATATCCGAAAAATCAAGATGGTAGCCTTGCCAGTCTTGGAAAAACAGCTGCATGGGGCCGTAAGAAAAGTAAGTCGAAAGCTGGTAGTCGAAGGTATTGGCGGATCCTACGGTCTGGCTCAAAGAGGGAGTGTCCCCGGTGGAAGCGGAGTAGGCCGCCTTTCCGTCGGAATACAGGAAGTAAGTGTTGGGAAGGATAGGATCGACAATTACCGTATCGGCAGAGGCGTTTATAAAGCCGTCGGGGTCCCCCCAGGAAGTGAAAGTTTCAGGTTTGGAATAAGAGTCCAAAGTCGCCTCGAAAGTGGAAACATAGTACCCTTGGTATCCCGCCTCTGAAGGGTTTCCAAAGACCGTGACGTAGTACTCTCCTGCAGGGAGGCCCGAGAGGGCGAAGCATCCGGGATGCCCCGGAATAGAGTAAGCGGTAAAGGTAACCCCCTGATAGTTGTTGGCGTAGTCCTGCCCGTTGCCGGGCTGGTTGGCGCTGACGCCCCAGCCGTAATACTTGTAGGGGCTGGAGGGGGAGGAAGGCGAAGGGTTTAAAGAGCTGGGGCCGTTGTCGGAATAGGTGGGGGTAGATGTGCTCCTATCCCCTCCCACGGCCTGGTCATTGACGTTGCTCGGATTCCAGTAGGCGGGCCACAGGTAGCTTCCGGAAAGCCCCGAAAGCCCGTTTCCAAAGGCGTTAATAAACTGCAGCGCGACCTGAACCTGGGTAAAGGGCTGGCCGGTCTGGGAGACGGCGTTGAAATAGAGCCCCAGGGGGCCTGCGGGGGCGTCTGGAGAGAGAAGGCCGTTGGAAGCAAAGTCCGAAGCGGGAGCCGAAGAAGAGTAGAAGTTGTCGGACGCGTTTCCAAAAAGCTGGTAGGTGTAAGTGTAGGAATTTCCGGGTCGGCCCTCAATAGTTGAGCTGACTTGTATCTGGGCGCCTGCGGCAGAGTAGAGCGCCCCCGTGTTTTTTGTGCTCGGCCAGAGGTTTATAGTCGGAGCAAAGGTGGTGTTGTCGCCGTTGGCGCCGAAATAAAGCCCCAAGAAATAAACGGCCATACCGGTGAGGGAAGCGTTAATCTGCATGGGGCCGTTGATGGCCGGGCCGTTATAGCCTGTGAAATTGGTGGAAGGAATGTCGGTATCAAAGGACTTCATCAATTCTCCCACCTGTTGCGGATTGCTAAAGTTGTATGTTTTCCCTCCGAAACTTACCGTTAGGTTCAGCTGTTCATGGAAAATAGCATCGCACGCTTCGGGAGTGAGCTCCGCTTTGGGAACTCCTAAAATATCCGACAGGCTTTTGCCATTAAAGCTCCCCTCCGTAAAGGTGGCGTCGGCGTTGCACTCCTTCTGAAAATACTGCTCTATCGAAATTCCTTTAGTGCTCAAGGGGCTGTTGGAAAGCTGGAGGCCGTTGGGGTAAGAGCTGGTCACGCTTACCACCTTTCCGGTTTCCGGCTGCACTCCCCCAAGAAGGGGAATGGGCTGCTTGTAGGAGGAGTTGGTGGATTCAACCGATATGGAGCTCACATAATTTCCGCTTGCTATCGCCTCTTCAATTTGGGTGGCATTGAAGCCCTGGCCATTGGAATTGGCAGGATAAAACGGAGTGTTGTCCGAGGTGCCATCCCAATAGGCAGTGGTACTGGTGCGGAAGAGGAAGGGAAGGATCTGGAGCCCCTCGGGAGCCGAAAAATGAAACGTCAAGGCATCTTTCCCGTAAGTGGCAATAGATGCCGTGGTATTTATTCCCGTAATGCCCGGAGCAGGGGAGATAGACACGATTCCGGGCAGCGACGCCTGAAGGGCGCTTGAAGTCGGCGTAGCGTTGTAGGAGGCGAAAGATTCTTTTTCTTCCAGCCTGCGGATTAAGGAAGCGTGGGTTTCCGTTTTCCTTGTGGCCGCATGGCCCTTAGCCGCCATAACGCCTACGACGCACCCCGCCGCAAGCGTGCAAAACGCGACTAATAGGGCAATAAGGCGCCCTCTTTTTCCCAGAAATTTTCTTTTATTCCCGTTCATGGCTACTTTGCACCTGAATTAAGCTCTATCTGACTAATAACCCGAAATAGTATAAAACCTTAGGGGGGGGTATTTTCAAGGAAAATTCACGAAAAGCAAAATAAACGGCCGCGGCGTTCCTCGCCTGCAAAAATGAGCGCCCCCTACTTCAAGAGCTTGAAGATCTAAGCCTACTGGCCGACCACGCTCAATTCCCTCTCGGCCCTGGCCACTATAAGGTCCCGTATGGTCTTTGGCCCTACGGAGCTGATGTGCTTGGAATGGGAAATGCAGAAAGCCACAAACCAACTGTCGTGGCTGACGGTCATATGGACTTTTAGCCTCCCCCCTTCCGCTTCCTCCACCTTCGCTCCGGAAAACTCTGCGATCTGCCCGAGCAGGCAAGCGTCGCACACAAAGCTCACCGGCATCCTTTTCCCGTCCCCTTTGAAGGGGACGGGAATCCGGGCGTCGGCCCTTTGGACTCCCGGGAGGGGGCGGATCATGGAAATGCTGGAAATCCTCAGGTTCTGGGGCGATCCTTCCTCGTCCCTTCCCAACAGCCAGTAAATGCCTTCGTCCACCACGATCCTGTCGATGGAGATCCTCTTCCTGCATTTTTCTCCGGCCGCATCAGCCCATTCGGCTTCAATTATTTCCCCTTCCCGGGCGATTTCGCGGATTGCGGGAAGAAGGGCGGGCTCGACTTCGCATCCGGTCAGGCTCAGCCACGGCACCGAACCGGGGGTAGTGTACTGGCGCAGATATTTGCCCAGCCTTTCGGCTGAGGCCCGTTCTTCGGGCGAAAGAAACGAAGAACGGGAAAGGTAGTGGACGGCCGCAGCCAGGAGGCTCACGTATTGGGGAGGGATTCCGGCCAGCCTCTCCAGCCCCAGGGAATTTGTCGTCCTGACTATCCCCCTCTGCTCCAACAGGTCCCAGTCGACGTCAAAGAATTGCGATC
>JAFYJT010000041.1 GCA_017537945.1 Aeriscardovia sp. | reverse complement strand
TCCACCCTCCAGCTCGATTTTAACGAGCCCCGGCTTTTTGGCCTGGAATACGTCAGCAGGGAGGGGGAGCACAAAGAGCCCGTAATGATCCACAGGGCGCTTTTCGGCTCTATAGAGCGCTTCTTCGCCATACTCCTCGAGCACTACGCGGGGGCCCTCCCTGCCTGGCTTGCCCCCACCCAGGTTCTGCTCCTCCCCGTGACGGAGCGCAGCGAAGACTACCTTTCCTCGGTAGGAAAGGAGCTGGAAGCTTCCGAAATAAGGGTGGAGAAGGACTTTTCTTCAGACAGGTTCGGGAAGAAGATAAGAAATTCCGTGCAAACCAAGGCGCCTTTCGTGCTCATCGCCGGAGCGAAGGACGAAGAGTCTGGAACCCTTAGCTTCAGGTTTAGGGACGGATCGCAATTAAATTCCATTCCTAAAGAAAGGGCTTTGGATCTTATAGGGAAATCTTGCCGGGACAAGATTCAGGTTAATACGGCAGAGGATCTAAAATCGTACGTGTAACAGCGACAGGAGGGAAAAATGTCCGGGCATTCAAAATGGGCGACTACCAAGCACAAGAAAGCGGCAATAGACGCCAAGAGGGGAAAGCTTTTTGCAAAGCTTATTAAAAATATAGAGATCGCGGCCAAACAGGGGGGCCCAGACCCCGACGGCAACCCTACCCTTTACGACGCCATATATAAGGCGAAGAAGAATTCAGTCCCCGCCGACAACATAAAGAGGGCGGTGAAGAGGGGCAGCGGCGCCGAAGGGGGCGGCGTAAATTACGAGACTATAACCTATGAAGGCTATGCCCCCGGGGGGGTGGGGCTCATAATCGAATGCCTCACCGACAACCACAACAGGGCCGCCGCAGAAGTGAGGAGCACCCTTGGGAAAAACGGCGGCTCCCTGGCCTCTTCGGGCTCCGTAGCCTTCAATTTCTCAAGGAAGGGGGAAATCGAGGTCCCTTCCGACAATGTCGATTATGACGAGCTTTTTGCCGTAGCGGCGGAGGCCGGCGCCGACAATGTGGAAGATGACGGAGACATCTATACCGTCACTACCGCCCCTTCCGACCTTATAAACGTAAGGAAGGCGCTCCAGTCGGCAGGATTTGACTACGAGTCTGCAGAAACGGCCCTGGTGCCCTCCGTCAAAGTGGATCTCGATTTCGACACCACTAAAAAAGTCCTAAAGCTCATTGACGCGCTTGACGATCTTGACGATGTGCAAAACATCTATTCTAATTGGACGGCCAGCCCCGAAGTCCTGCAGCTTTTGGAGGACGAAGAATAAACTTGCTCGTCTTGGGGGTGGATCCTGGGCTGACCCGTTGCGGGATCGGAGTAGTGGAAGCCCGGGGCTCCAAGATGCGTTTTATGGGGATGGAGGTTTTGTCCACCTCCCCCGCCCAAAAACAGGAGGAAAGGCTTTTAAGCCTCTATGAGGGCCTTAGGAAGCAGATTTCCGATTTCAATCCCGATATAGTTTCCATAGAAAAAGTTTTTGCCCAGAAAAACACTAACACCGTCCTGGGCACGGCCCAGGTGGCCGGCCTGGCCATGCTTGTAGCAGCGCAGCACTCCCTTCCTACCGCCATGCATACGCCTACGGAAGTGAAACTTGCCGTTACGGGAAACGGCATGGCCAAAAAAGAGCAGATTCAGATAATGGTAGCCCGCTTCCTGGCCCTCCCTTCCCTCCCTTCCCCGTTCGACGGCGCGGACGCGCTTGCCCAGGCCATATGCCATATCCTCCACCCCGACGCTTCCTCCCTCTCCGCCCTTACGGGCGGCGGCAAAAGCGAAGCGGAGAAAAAATGGATAGAGGCCAATGAGAAATTTAAAGCTGCAAGAAACAAAATGCGCGGAAGGGGGATGTAGTGCTTTCCTTTTTAGAAGGCGAAGTAGTTTCGGCTCCAGATCCCGTGATCCTCTATTGCTCAGGCATGGGGTTCGAGATAAGCATGCCGCAACAAGACGGCCAGAAGCTGGAAATTGGAGAAAAAAGGAGGATAGAAGTCTACCTGCGCCTTTCCCCCGACGGCCCCAGGCTGTACGGATTTTTGAATGCCGGGGAGAAAGAGGCGTTTTGCCTCTTCCTCAACAAAGTCCCCGGAATAGGCCCCAAGGCGGCCCTTGCCCTTCTTTCAAATATTGAAATGGCAACTTTGGCCGAGGCGGTAAGAAGCAAAGATCCTTCTTTGCTCCTCAAAGTCCCCGGAATAGGCCCCAAGGGGGCCTCCAGGCTTATTTCCTCCCTGGAAGAGGGCGATTTATTGGGGATTGCCGGAGAAGAGACACCCCGTGACGGAGTGGTAGAGGCCCTGGAGTCGCTAGGATGGAAGGGCTTCCAGGCGGAGGCGGCCTACCGCTCCGCAAAAGCGGCCCTTCCTGCGGCAGACAACTCCTCGCTTTTAAAAGCCTGCCTTCAAATCTTGGATAGACATGTCTGACGATAAATTTTCTTCCCCCTCCTCCGCCCCTTCGGAACTGAGCGACGAAAGGCTGCGGCCGGGCGCCCTGGACGAGTTTATAGGGCAAAGTGAAATAAAAAGGCAGATGCGCCTTTTTTTGAACGCGGCCAAGAAGCGCAAGAAGGCGCCCGACCACATACTCCTTTCCGGCCCCCCGGGCTTGGGCAAGACCACTATGGCTTTTATAGCTTCGGAAGAAATGAAAGTCCCTATGAGGATTACCAGCGGTCCGGCCATCCAGCATCCAGGGGATTTGGCCTCCATCCTTTCTTCCCTCGAAGAAGGGGAGGTCCTCTTCATAGACGAAATCCACCGCCTTCCAAAGGTGGCAGAAGAGATGCTCTATATAGCCATGGAGGATTTCAGGGTGGACGTGATGGTGGGAAAGGGTCCCGGAGCGGCTTCCATTCCCCTTTCCCTCCCGCACTTTACCGTTATAGGGGCCACTACTCGGGAAGGGATGCTGCCCAGGCCCCTTATAACGCGTTTTGGCCTCTCTTTAAGGCTTGATTACTACAAGGCTGAAGATTTGGCGGAGCTTGTAAAAAGATCGGCAGGAATTTTGGCCATACCCATTAGCGATGGAGCCTGCATGGAACTGGCCAGAAGATCGCGCGGCACCCCAAGGATCGCCAACCGCCTTCTTAAAAGGGTAGGGGACTGGGTGACGGTGGAAAATGTAAAGATGGCCCGGGAGGAAGACGTCAAGGAAGCCCTAAGCATTTACCAAGTGGACCCCCTTGGGCTGGACCGGCTGGATATCGCCCTTCTTTCCGCGCTGGAACTCCAATTCAAAGGAGGGCCGGTGGGGCTAAAAAACCTGGCCGCGGTCCTAGGGGAAAATGCGGAAACCATAGAATGCGTCTCAGAACCCTACCTTATCCGCGAAGGCTTTATGGCCCGCACCCGCAAAGGAAGGGTGATAACCGCCAAGGGGAGGGAGCACTTGGCTTTGGGCCGTAAAGACCTATTTTCCGCTTGATTGCAAGGTAAAGTCCCCTTGTGGGTATTATCATAAGAAAGTGAGATTGAAATCTTCCTACCGCGGGAGTAATTGCTCATTCATGGTTTAGTTCAAGAGAAGAAAAGGAAACAGCATGCGCGACAATTACTTGCTTATTATCGCCATGATAATTGTCATCATCATATTTGCGATCTTTTCCATGCGCCGTTCGAAGAAAACGCGCACCACCCAAGAAGAGTGGCTTAAAAACCTCAGGCCGGGAGATCCTGTGGCCACGGTCTCCGGGCTTCTTGGGACGGTGAAGGAAATAGACATCAGGCATGATCAGGTGGTGATAGATTCGGAAGGGTCCCTGTCACGCTGGAGGGTCCAGGCCATAGTCAAGCCCCCTGTCGTCCCCGCCTATGCCGGCGAAGAGAAGGCGGAGGGAGCTTCCGGCAAGAGGAAGGGCTCCTTCCTTGCCAAGAAGGGGTCCCCTGCAGCCGAAGGCCAGGAAAAGGGCGTGGAGCATGTAGGGACCAATGAAGAAGGGGTAAAGGTCGAAAATATAGACCTAATGAACGGATCCGAATCCTCTCACGCTGAAGCCGAAGGCAACGTAGCCAAACTTGAAAATCAGGACTGATGTTGGACCAGCCCCTCGTGAAAGCCGTGGGGGAGGAAAATGCGCGCTACCTTATGGGGAAGCTGCGTTCGACAGAAGGATTCCCGCGACCTAGGGTGATTTTTAGGGACATAATGCCCCTCATCGCAGACGCTAAAGCGTACCGCATTCTTTTGGACGGCCTTGTCTCCATCCTCCCGGCGCCGCCGTCGGATTTTGACTACATAGGAGGGTTGGAGGCGCGGGGCTTCCTTATAGGCGCCCCCTTGGCCGACAGGCTGGGAAAGGGGTTTATCGCCTTTAGGAAAAACGGAAAATTGCCTCCCCCGGTATTGAGGGAGGACTATCAGCTCGAATACGGCGTTTCCAGCGTGGAAGTTGAAAAGAACCTCATTAAGCCTGATTCGAAAGTACTTATCGTAGACGATCTTATGGCTACCGGGGGCACCGCCGTGGCCGCGGCCAGGCTGGTAAAAAGATTGCGCGCCCGCGTGGTCGGTTTTTGTTTTTTTATAGAGCTTAAGGGCCAGGGGGGAAGGGAAAGGCTCGCAGGCTCTCCTGTAAGCACCCTGATCCAGTTTCCGGAGAAGGCGTGAAAAAAGGGGGGAGGAAGGCGCCAAGGAAAAAGGCCCTCCTCCTTTCGCTCTTTTTTTTCCCGCTTTTCGCTTTAATTTTGGCAAGCCTTTTGGCTTTTTTCGGGTGCCTTTTGCTAGGGGTCCTGGTTATGCTTTCCGTCTTATTTATGGCCCTCGTCTTTAGGATCGCTTTAAAAAATAAAAGCCCGTGGAAGGCGAGGAGGAGCCGCGCCACGGACGCGGCCATACTTTTATTCTTCCTGGCTACCCTTCTCGGATCCTACCTTCTCCTCGTTTTTTAAAGCCCCGCCGGGCCTTTTTTGGTTTTCCCCTTCTTCCTCCTCATTATCTTCCCTTTCCGCCGGGCCTGCCCCTTTAGAGCCGCTCCTCCCGGCCCCGCGGTAGATAATGTTTACCAAAGCGCACACGGCCGCGCAAAGAAGCGGGATGATCCAAAACAGCCACAGTTCGTCCCCCACTCCGGCCACTCCTGCGGCCCCGGCCATGATCGCGGCCCCTGTGGCTTTGGCCGGATTGAATCCCCCTCCGGTAAAGAAGCTGGCCAAAATTGTGGCGGTCCCGTAGCCGAGCGCGGAGAGGAAATAATAAGAGCGCCGCGGCTTGCCGTTGGAATGGACGGCTTTAAGGACCAAGGCCATGACGATAAAGGTTGCAATAAGCTCTATTACTATCGCAAATCCGGGGCCCACCTTGATCCTGTCGGAGGCCGAAGAGTCGAAAGTGCTTGCCAAAAGCTCCCACCATTGCTGGCTGGTGACATTCAGGTTGGAAGGCATGAATTTCAAAAGCCCGAAGAGGGTGGCGCACGCGCATATGGCCCCTACGATCTGGGCTATGGCGTAATAGAGCGCGTCAAGCCAGGAAAGCCTTGAGCTTAGGGCCATGGCAAAGCTCACCGCAGGATTGAAGTGGGCTCCGGAAATGCCCTGGAAGACTGCCGCCGCGCCCGCATAGGCGCAGAACGCCACTATCCCCAAATACACGGGCGAAAGGCTGGTAAGGGTGATCCAGCAGGTTGCGGCCGTAATAGTGAAGACCACAAAATAAGTCCCCACAAATTCGGTAAGGATCCGCAGCCACTTCCTCTTGGAGAAGTAAAACCCCTCCCCCCCGGAACCTTTGTTGAGCCT
The DNA here is from genome assembly GCA_017537945.1 of Aeriscardovia sp. Classification (GTDB taxonomy): domain Bacteria; phylum Actinomycetota; class Actinomycetes; order Actinomycetales; family Bifidobacteriaceae; genus RGIG1476. The sequence continues at coordinate 5,336 of JAFYJT010000041.1, read as the reverse complement.
TTTAGGCTTTTGCCCGTCCCCGGATGCGGTTTGTTGCGCTTCTTCCATTAATTTGTCCTTATCTATAGCTTTATACAGACCACTCAATATGTAACATTAAAAAATGTAAATCGAGATGTAATACACTCTATACATATCTGAATACAGGGGTGGAAATGAACTCGGAAAAGCGGGATCCCGAACTTGAAGACGTGAGGCTGCAAAAATACCTCGCCCTTTGCTCGCTGGGCTCCAGGAGGGACTGCGAAAAGCTAATCGAAGAGGGCAGGGTGGAAGTGGACGGAACCCTCGTTTCGGACTTGGGGACCAGGGTAAACGCCTATGAGCAAAAGGTGAAAGTGGATGGAGCCCGGGTCAGGCCGGTTCTGGAAAAAGTAGTTTTGGCGTTCAACAAGCCCAAAAACGTGCTTTCCGCCATGCAAGACCCCTCGTCAAGGCTGACTCTCTCGGACGTTCTGCCTTACAAGTCAAAGGTAAGGCTCTTCCATGTCGGAAGGCTCGACTACGATTCGGAGGGTCTGATTTTAATGACCAACGACGGAAACTTGGCCAACAAGCTCTCCCATCCCCGCTACGGCGTGGAAAAAAGCTACGAAGTTTTTTTAAACCGCCCCCTTCCGCAGAGCGTGGCCTTCAGGCTCGTTTCCCGTGGGGTGCTTTTGGAGGACGGATGGCAAAAGTTCGATAAAATCAGGATTTTAAAGCAGGGGAGCCACAAATGCGAAGCGCTAGTCTGCCTGCATTCCGGAAAAAACCGCATCGTCAGGAGGGTTTTCGCCGCCGTAGGCTTTAGGGTGGAAAAGCTGGTAAGGACCCGAATGGGGTCGGTCGGCCTGAAGGGGCTAAAACCCGGAGAATATAGGAAACTGGATAAAAGCCAAATTGAAAAACTGGAGAAGGAAGCGGGAATTGATAATCGCGATTGACGGGCCGGCCGGAGTAGGGAAAAGCACTATTTCAAGGATGCTGTCTGAAAAATACGGCCTGGCCTATTTGAATACCGGAAGCGTTTACAGGGCTGCCTGCCTTTACAGCATGAAAAAGGGCGCCGGAAGCAGAGAGGAAAAAATCGAAGCCTCCCTTTCCCTTTTCGACGGAGGGTTTTTTCTTTCCGAAGACAGCCGGGAAGTGCGCGTGGGGGGGGAAGAAGTTTCTTCCCAAATCCGGGAAAAGGAAGTAAGCGAAAAAATTTCCGAGTTTTCTTCGATAAAGGAAATCCGGGATCTGCTCAACCATTTTTTCCGGCGCCAAATCTTACAGGCGCAGAAGGGGCATAAGGGGATGGTGCTGGAAGGGCGCGACGCCACCACCGTAATCGCCCCAAAAGCCGATTTGCGCCTCCTCCTTACGGCTTCAAAATCCACCAGGAAGGAAAGGCGTAGGAAGGAAGGGGTCGAAGACGACGTAGCTTCCAGGGACGCGTCCGATCTTTTAACCACCGATTTTTTGACGCCCGCCCCAGGGGTAATTGAAATAGACACTACCTACATGGACGTGCAGCAGGTCTTTTCCCTCATCTGCTCCATGGTCGACAAAGACAACCTTGTCGAGGAACCAGAACAGCCCCAAGAAAGGGGCATTGAAGCGGAAGAAGCTTTAAATATCGCCGTAATAGGCAGGCCCAACGTAGGGAAAAGCACCCTGGCGAACCGGATCTGCGGCAGCCGCCGTTCCATAATTTCCGATTTTCCCAATGCCACCCGGGACAGGGTGGTGCAAAAAACTGAATGGCGGGGGAAAAACATCGACATAGTCGACACGGCGGGTTGGAACGAAGCCGGAGGGGAGACGGCGAAAAGGGCCCTGGAGCAGACCAAACTGGCAATCCGGGAAGCGGATGCGGTCATATTCGTCACGGACGTTAATTCGCCTTTAACTACCCTGGACCGCCAAATCGCCTCCCTGCTCCGCAAGAGCGGCACGCCCGTTGTGCTTGCCGCCAACAAGGCCGACACTTCCGCTTTGGAGGCCGCCTGCGGGGAAGAATGGAAGCTGGGGCTGGGGGAGCCTGTCCCCATTTCTTCCCTGCACGGACGGGGCGTAGGGGACCTTCTGGATTTGGCGCTGGAAAAGGCCAAAGGAGGGAAAAAGCGGCAAAAGGATGAGGGGCTTGCCAGGGTTGCCATTATAGGCAGGCCCAACGTAGGGAAAAGCACGCTTTTAAACAGGCTTGCGGGGAAAAACCGGGCAGTTGTAAGCGGGGAGGCGGGCACCACCAGGGACAGCGTAGACGAAGTGGTGGAAGTAGGCGGCTCCCGCTGGCTCCTAATCGACACGGCCGGAATCGCAAGGAGGCCCGCTATGGCCGAGGGGATAGACTACTACGCCTTCTTGCGGAGCCAAAACGCCATAGAGCGCTCCGATGCGTGCCTGGCAGTGCTGGACGCCACCTGCCCCGTTTCCAAGCAGGATTTTAAGGCCATAAACCTGGTCCAGGAAGCCGGCAAAGGGCTGGTTATTTTGTTTAACAAGTGGGACGAAGCCAGTCGGGAGCAAAAAGCCCTGGCAGAAGCCGAAGAGGGGCGCCTCCCCTACTGGGCTGAAAAAATAAACCTATCCGCGCTTACAGGATGGCACGCTTCCAAAATCGCCCCGGCCGTAGAAGAGGCCCTGGCCTCGCGGGAAAAAAGGATCCCCACCCACCAGCTGAACCAGTTCGTCTCTTCTTTCCAGATTTCCCACCCGCACCCCTTGAGATCCGGGAAGCAGCCCAGAATCCTATTTGCCGTGCAGGCTTCTTCCGTGCCCCCCCAGTTCGTTCTTTTTGTCAGCTTCCTTTTAGACGCTTCTTACCTCCGCCATTTGGAGAGGGAGATCAGGACGCAGTTCGGATTTAAGGGCAGCCCGATTTCCTTCAAACAGAAAGTCAGAGAAAAAAAGGAGTAGAGCCCTGGAAAGGGGCCGGAAGAGGCCTGTATTCTAGAAATATCCGATTGCCGGTCAGAAAAGAGATTTTATGACTCTACAAGAATGCGTTGAAAAAATGCGCGCCGGAGGCGAAAAGGAAAGCGAAATTGACGCTTTCACGCGTTTGTTCCGGGCTTTTAATTCATTAAAGAATGACAGCTGGATTAAGGAAGAAGACATAGAGCCCCTCGGCAAAGTGCCAAGCATCCGCGATATCGTCGTAAAGGAAGCCAATCCCGCCGACTTGGCCAGCACGGCATTCATAAAGCTAAACGGGGGGCTGGGGACCTCCATGGGCCTTAGGGCGCCAAAATCCAGCCTGCCCGTAGTAGAGAAAAACGGGGAAGTTCTGAGCTTTCTGGACATAATAATCCGCCAGATTCAGACTTCCCGCCGCAGGCTGGGGATAACTTTCCCGCTCATATTTTTGGATTCGCTTCATACTTCCTCCCCCACCCTCCAGGAAGCGGAAAAGCTCGGCTTTTCAAACCCTGGCGGGATCCCTATGGAGCTTATGCAGAACAGGGAGCCCAAGATCCTTCCAGACGGGAGCCCCGCCTCCTGGGCGCAAGACCCTTCGCTTGAGTGGTGCCCCATGGGCCATGGGGACATTTTCAACGTCCTCTACACTTCCGGGCTTTTGGATTTGCTCTTGGAAAAGGGCATAAAGTACCTTTTCATTTCCAACTGCGACAACCTCGGCGCCAGGCCCTCTACCAAGATTGCCAGTTACTTTGCCTCTTTGCCCGCCTCCTTCATGATGGAAGTGGCAAGGCGCACCCCTTCAGACGTCAAGGGGGGGCAAATCGTAAGGGACAAATTCTCAGGGAGGCTGGTGCTCAGGGAGATGAGCCAAGTGAGCCCTGAAGACATGAAGTTCGCAACCGATATTTCCAGGCACATGTACTTCAACACCAACAACCTCTGGATCAAAGTTGAAGCGCTCAAAGAGAGGCTGGAAGAAGTAAAAGGAGATTTCGACTTCCCCATCATAGTAAACAAAAAAACCGTGGATCCGTCCGACCCTGGCTCGTTAAGCGTAGTGCAGCTTGAAACGGCGATGGGATCGATAATAAGCCAGTTTAGGGCTTCGGCCTGCCTGGAAGTAGACAGGCCCCGCTTCCTCCCTGTCAAAACTACGGACGATCTTTTGGTCATGAGGTCGAACCGCTTCCATTTGACGAACCTTTATGAAATGGAGGACGGCGACTACCACCTCCCGCGGATCATACTTGACAAAAGGTATTACAAAAATATTTCCGACTTCGACGAAAGGCTGCCTTTCATCCCCTCGCTGGCGGCTGCGGCGAGCGTAAAAATAGAAGGGGACTGGAGATTTGGGAAGGACGTGTCCTTCTTCGGAAACGTGCAGCTGAAGGACAACGGGAAGCCGAATTTCGTCCCTGACGGATCCTTTGTGGGCGACAGGGGGGTGGAGGCCGCTTACTAATCCCCCTGAAAAAGAGCTTAAAATTGTTTGTAGTTGCTTTTTCTAGCGGAGGATTTAAGGGCGATGGCACAGAGGAGCTCCAACGGCAGGCGCCGCTTTTCGGACAAAGGGGGAAAGCACGAATTAGACGTTTTGGCGGTCCTCTCATCAGCCTTTCCGCAGTGGCTCACCAGCCGCCAAATAGCCCAAAGGGTGAAGGCCTACGCCGATTCTTACGGCGAGCTCGCGGATCAGGCGGCCAAGGCCGCGTTTGCCAAGCAGTTTCAGAGGGACAGGGCGAAGCTGTCTGCGATGGGGATAGTGATAGAGTCCAGGCAGCCGGAGTATTCCCCAAAAACCGACAACCAGGATTTTGCCTCCTACAGGCTGAAGCTTGGAAACGAACCTAAAATGAGGATCCACTTTGAGCAGGAGGACATCCCCGTGCTCGCCGTAGCCAATTACTTTGTCCAGTCCCTGGCCCAGGCGCAGGATTTTCCCGCAGACATCTCCCGGGAGCCGGCCCTCGGACTGGACTCTATCGCCCCGGGGCTGGGAATGCAGAAAATCCCCATGGATCTTATAGAGGCCCTGGACTCGAGGAAATACGCCGCTACGGTGGAGAGCAATGGGGAGAAAATCAATGTTGTCTACGCCGATTCCGATGATCTGGCCACCTTCATGCTCGAGCACCCCTCTTCCAGGATCCTCACCCCTTCCGAAGCCAAAGAATCCTACAAAAAACGGTTGGAGGCGGCGGTAGAGATAGGCTTTACCGAAGCCGGGGGGGGAGAAGCGCGGCCCACGGAAAAGAGGGGGGCGGGGCGCGAACCGGGGCGCTTCCTTTTCCAGACGGAGTCCGAAGTGGATCGGCGCCTGAAGCTCCTGCTTTTTCTTTCTGCCCATATGGGGGTCGACTACTCCCTAAAAGAGCTGGCGCGCCAGTTCATAGGCTTTTCGGACAAGGAAGAAGAGAAAAAGGCTATAGACCTTATAGGGC
>JAFYJT010000040.1 GCA_017537945.1 Aeriscardovia sp. | reverse complement strand
AGGGTCTAAACCTGCATACTGTCAGGATCTGCATTCCGGAATTGCTTCCTTTGCCCATACCCTCTTTCATGCCAAAGTTCCATAAACGCTACCAATGGGCTGGGGGAATTATAAATTCTTCGCCCCACCCTTTGCCGTAAGGATGGTACCGCCCTTAGAACTCCCCCCTTCACAAATGGCTTCTTTCCCTTGGGCCTAGTAATGGCAGGCGGAGCGCTTTCTGCGCGACGCGCCCCTACGGGGGCCCTCAGCCATTTTTCCCCCTGCCCCGTCTGCAAAAGATATGCGAATTTTTCCGCATTGGCGCGTCCAAGGGCTTTTGCGCTTCAGCGTTTTTAAAGGGCGCCGGACTTTTAGCGGGGGCCGGCATTCTTTTAATGCTTAAAAGGCCTTCAAAATTCAATTCAAATAAAAAACCGGCATCCAGTTTGCGCAGATGCGCCTTTAACCGAAGGCGAAGGAAAAAAGTCCGGCTCTAGCCTTTTGCCGCTTCACGCGATTTGGCCTTGCTTTTCCCCATGGAAGATTGGATCTTCTGCTTTTGCATGGCCCTTATGAAGGGATTTCCTGCCAGGCTCATAAACCAGAGTATGAGGATGCCTGCCACAAGCCAAATTGCAGATATCCAAAGAAACTTAGGCACCCAGTAAGCTTGCCCAATCCATACGGCAGGCATTTTGTAAGAGACCCAGCTTATAGGGAAGCACTCTGCCATAACTTTGACGCCCCTTGGAACGGCGTCAAGGGTAGCGGCCCCTCCGGCGCAGAAAAGCAAAAAGAAGCTTTCTATGATTCCTACAAGGATTATGCCCGCTACGTTTCTTATTACTACGCCCGCCACCTGCCCCCAAACCATTAGGGTGACTAGGGCGAAGAAAAGCTGGAGGATGTAGGCGAAAAAGTATCCTGCGCCTGGGCTTTTAAGCCTGAAAGCCAGCCATGCCACGATCATGGCGATGGCTACCCCCATGGCTGCGCATACGATTTGGGCTAAAAGATCTGCCAGCATGAGCCATCGGGTCTTTACCCCAAAATAGTTGAGGCGCGTTAGGCTCCCATTTCCAATCTGCCTTGCCACATACATTGCAAAGGAAATGCAAGCCATGGGGATGAGGCTTTTACCCAAAGCTTCGGAAATAAAGTAGTTGCTCTCCGCACGGCCCCCCATCATGTGGTTTCCGGCTATGGCGCCAGATAAGATTACGATGAAAACTGGGTATATGAGATTGAAAATGAGGGAAGTGGGAGCGCGGAGGAGCCGTTTTATGCTCATTGCAAAGTAATACTTCATCGTTGCTTCCCCTTCTCCTCCTCTTTAAATTCGTCTAGCGCCAAAACGTAGATGCCGTAAAGTTTTTCTTCCCTGTGGGCCGGGATGCCCGCAAATTTGCAAAAAGCCAGGAAGGCATCTTCCTCTTTTTCTGACTGCGTCACGACTCCAAGATTTACCTCGTCATCCAGCTCTATTACTTTAAGCCCCCCAAATTCGGCTTTTTCCCGCATATCCATGGGGATGCGGATAAGCGAATACAGCGGGTAGCGCTCTTCTAGCGCTTCTATGGTGCCAAAAAAGACCATCTTCCCTTTTTCCAATATCAAAATCTTGCTTGCCCAGTCTTCTATGTCGTCATAGTAGTGGGTGGAAATCAGGACCGTCTTTTTGTCCATAGCCACTTTGAGGGTGTGGAGGATTTTACGCCTCTTCTGGTAATCGAGGGCGCTTGTAGGCTCGTCAAGGATCAAAAGCTTTGGCTTTTTAAAAATGGAAAGGAACAGGGTAAGCCTTTTTTGTTCTCCCCCCGATAGTTTTTTTACCCTTTTGGCCAGCAACCCTTCCAGCTCGAATTGCTTTAGCCCGGCTTTGAGCTCCGGGTCCGAAGCCCTCTTTTGGCATACCGCTTCTACCAGCTCTTTTACTTTTACTGGCGGGTCATAGTCATTGGTTTGAAACTGGACGCCAAAATCTTGAATAGTGAAGTTTCGCTCTATAGATCCTTGAAAGGCAATCTTTCCCACAATGCAGTTTATAAGCGTGGTTTTGCCTGCGCCGTTTTCGCCTATGACGCCGACAGTGTCCCCTAAGAAAATATCTATGTCCTTTTCGGTTGGCAGATCCAGAATTTGGTTTCGCCACCTTTTTACCTTTACGCCTTTGATGCTAAGGATTGGAGAAGGCAAGGCCGTAGCTTCAGCAGGCGCAGCGCCGCCCTTCTTGGGGATGATGTTTTCCAAGTTCGCTGTTCCTTCCGACATAAAAACCAGAATTCAAAGGCCTCCCTCTTTGTGGAAATTCGGCTTTAAGCCAAAGAATTTCCAAAGGATGCAGCTTTTACGAGCCCATATTTGCGCTTTCGCCCTGAGCTTTAGCCTGAGCCTTTTGCAGTTTTACCATCCTGTAGTTGAGGAGTTTTAGCTGGGAAGGATCAATCTTGGAAATGTAGCTCTTATGGAAGGCGGAAATGACGATTGGGATTATGATGGCGATCACAAAGGCTATCACTAAAAGGACTTCATACTCCACTTGCGCGCTGTGGGTATCCAGCGCTGTCGAGGGGAAGAAAGAAACTACCAGGGCGAAGAGGGAGGTTAGGGTTCCGCAGACGGCGACTATGGTTTTAGCCACTATTCCTCCGGGGACGTTGTAAGTCCTGTGGAGGGTTTTCCACTTGAATATCAGCGTATAGTAGCTTGCGCACATGAACAGGTACGTAACAAGGTAGATGCAGGTAGTGAGGGTCTCGGCCACCAGTATCGACACGTTGCCCGCCCCGCTGGAGCCTCCAAAGGTCAAAAGCGCATCCCAGCAGAGTACGAGGATGCAGTTGATGACGAGCACTGTAGTAGGCACATTGTGCTTGTTGACCTTCTTTATCCCCATGGGCATCATCCCGTATTGGGCGCTGTCCCTAAGGCCTGCGGAGGGCCCTACCACCCAGGATCCTATTTCGGCCACGATTCCGAAGCAGACCAGGATGCAGACAATGTCCAAAAGCCAGTCGAGGATGTAGGATCCTGTGACTTTGTACATCAGGTACTGCAAAGTCTGGAAAAGGCCAGAGTTTAAAGAGAGCTTCTCTTCCGGGATCGCGCTTGCCACCGCTATTCCGCCCAGAGAATCGAAGACTATCGCGATTACGACCAGGATGAACATGGCCGCGGGATAATTCTTTTCCGGCTTCTCAAGTTCGTCTATATGGGAGCCGGACGCCTCCACGCCCGTGTAAGCCAGAATGAAAGTGGCGAAAATCGTCAGATTCCCCATGTTTGCAAAACTCGGGAAAAATTCCCTGGCTCCGAACTTTATTTGGACCGGATGCCCCTGGGCCAGGTAAATTATGGCGAAAATGAAGAGGATTATGGCCGAGACCAGGATGCCTGATATGAATCCGATCTTTGCAATGGTGGTAGTGTATTTGGTGCCTCCAAGCTGGAGGAGGGTTATTATCCCAAAGATAACCAAAACTGCCAGGAACTTAATCCACGCCGTATTGTTGAGAGCCTGCCAGTTAAATATTTCGGAAAGCAGGCCTATTATTACGTAGCACATGGTTACGTATCCCACGGTTATCTGGAACCACTGGAAGAAGAGGGCCATGAAGCCGAGGCGATCGGAATGGAGGGAGTTTCCGACCCATCCGAAGACCCCTCCCGCGCTCCATCCGTCCACGGACGCCATTTCGGCAGCCATAAAGGCCATAGGAAGGAACCAGAAAATCCCTCCCAAGAGCGCGAAGAAGATGCACGCGAATCCCGAAGTTCCAAAACTCGGGTACTCGTAAACCGCCATGACCATGGAGGCCGTCATGGCAAAAAAACCGAACAGCGTCAGGTTCCGCTTGGCCCCCGTAGAGTTGCTCCCAGACATTTATTCATTCCCTTCTTTACAGGGCCCTTGCCTTGGCCGCCTTCCCAAAAAAGCGGCGCTAGGGGGCTGAAAATCGTTTGCGGGCCTAGCAGGGCGTTTTAAAAGGCTTGCGGGATCAAGAAAAACAGGCAAACGCCGCAGGGCCGACGGTTCCTTTTCCTCCAAAGGCCGGGGAGGGGGGAAAGGCAGTTTGGCGCCCGTTTTGCCCTCTGTGCTCCAAAAAAAATTAACGGCTTCCGACACGCCCTCTCCCACCGCTTTGTAGGAACCTGGTTGCGCCGAGCCCCGGGCTAGGCGCAAAGACCGCGGGCAGCATGGGCTTCGGCGTCCATGGCCGCCCCGGGCGGCACTCTGTAAATGCCGCTGAAATTAGGATTACTACATCCTAAGCAAATTATATGCGGATCATAGGAATTTAACCTATACCGCATCATTATCATTGCCCTGATTCGTTTTTCAAGGCTTTAGAAAGCTTTTGCAAAAAGAAGCCCCGGCGCCGGCGGCCGGGGGAAATTTAATTTGATTTTGATTTTAACGCTTTTAATTTTGCTTGACCTGGGCAGGCTGCGCGGCGTTCTCCTGAGCCGCCTGCTGCCTTACCAGCTTGTAATGCATTATCCTCAGCTCCCCTTCGGGAACGTGCTTTTCATAGATTTTCTGGAAAGCGGAAATTATCAGGGGGATGACGACGGCTATGCAGAAGCAGACGACCAAAAGGACGATGAATGTCACAGTCTGGCTGCTGGTAAGCGCCGTGGAGGGAGTGAAGGACATGCAGAAGGCGAAGACGGAAGTGCAAATCCCGCAGATGGCCACTATGAACTTCATGACCGTGCCTCCCGGAATGCTGTAAGTGCGCTTCAGCTCCTTTTCCGTAAATATCAGCTTGAAGTACCCTATGTACATCATCACGTAGCACACAAGGTAGATGAGGGTGGTAAGGGTGGTGGCCACCAGGAAGGATACGTTTCCGCCGTTGCCTCCAAAGGTCAGGATGGCATCCCACATGATGAATACCAAAAGCTGCACAAGGAGCATGTTGACAGGCACGTCATGCTTGTTGGTCTTGGTGATCCAGTGGGGCATCATGCCGTATTGGGCCGAAGTCCTCATGCCGGCCGAAGGCCCTACGATCCAGGAGCCTATTTCGGCCACTACGCCAAGCACGATAAGGAGGCTGACGATGTCGATGGCGCCGGTGGCGTAGGGGGAGAAGTGGAAGAAGAGGACGGAAAGCGTCTGGAAGATGCCGGAGTTCAAAGAGAGCTGCTGCTGGGGAATGACGCAGGCGACCGCCAGGCCTCCGAAAGCATCCAAAACGATGGCGAGGATGACGATTATGAACATCGTAAGGGGGTAGTTCCTGCCGGGGTTTTCAAGCTCGTTTATGTGGGAGCCGGAGGCTTCCACGCCCGCGAAGGCGAGGATGAAGGTGGCGAAAATCGTTAGGTTTCCGACATTTGCGAAGCTCGGGAAGAATTGGTGCGCGCCAAAGGTAATCTGAACCGGGTTGCCCTGCGCCAGGTAAACGATGGCGCAGATGAAGAATATGACGGAAGTAAGGAGGATTCCAATCAGGAAGCCCCATTTTGCAATGATGGCCGTGTGCTTGGTGCCGCCCAGCTGCATGAGGTTGATAATTATGAAGAGCACGAGGCAGGCCAGGAACTTTAGCCAGGGAAGGTTGTTGAGCGCCTGCCAGTTCAAAATATCTGCCAGCATCCCTATCACAAAGTAAGACATCGTAACGAGCCCCACGGTTATCTGGAACCACTGGAAGAAGAGGGCCATGAAGCCCACTTTGTCGCTGTGCAGGGAGTTTCCGACCCATCCGAAGACGCCCCCCTCGCTCCAGCCTTCGACTGAAGCCATCTCGGCAGAAATCAAAGCCGTGGGAAGGAACCAGAAAATTCCGCCCAGAAGGACGAAGAACACTACGGCAAATTGGCTTGTAGCAAAACTCGGATACTCGTACATGGCCATGACCATGGAAGCGGTCATGGAGAAGAATCCGAACATAGTCAGTTTTTTAACTTGCTGTTTTGTTTCCACCTCTTACTCCTTTTCGGTAATAAAAAGAAGGAAAAAGATTCATAACATGACTATAAGAAATCGCGCATGACTGTAGTAACTGAAAAGTAGGCAATCGTGTGTGCCAAGTAGTCAAACTACCTCATTGTAGATCAAACGAAAGGCTAACACACCCAAAAACGCCAAATCAAAGCAGGGTTCAGAAGACCTGGACCGAATTGTATTCAAAGCCTCCGGCAGGAATCTGGGAAATCCATATCACGAGGTTTTGAGTCAGCCTCACCTGGGACAAAGCGATTTTATTGGCCCCGGAGACGAATGAAAAACTGGCGGCGCTGGCCCCGTTTTGGGGGTTGGATTCGGTAGAGTCGGCAAATATTTCGGCCTTCCCTCCCGACTGGGGGGTGGAAATCTCCACTTCATGCACTTTTTGCGGGGCCGCCAGCTCTATATAAATTCCGAGCCCGCTTTCCCCGGGGACGCTGAAAGTCCTTAGGGATTCGATCGGATAGCTCTGGAGGGCCAGGGCCGGCGAGGGGACGGCGGCAGCCGCCTTTTCGGCGGGCAGGGCTGAAGAAGAAGGGGGCTGGGAATTTGAAAAGGCGCCGGTCACATTCGAATCCGCCTTCTCTTCGGCCAGGCCTCCTGGAATGGGGGCGTCATTATCATTAAGATTCCAAGTAATATCGGTTTCCTTCGTCCCTAGGTGCAGGTCTCCCAAGTGCAGGGAGTAAATGGCCCACGCGCAAAAGAAGGCCACCAGGATCACGGCGCATGTGATAATGGCCTTTTTTGTGACGCCGCCCTTTTTCTGTTCCGGAGCCTTTGCGAGGTAGGCGGGGGAAGGCCTCCTTACTTCTTGAGGCTCCTTTACGAGTTTTACTGACCTGTTCGCCACGACCCTGGCCTGGGAGGACGAGCGGTTGTTGAAGAACACGGATTTGGAGGGATCTATCCTTTCTATGCTTTCTTTAGGTTCTGAGAGGAGTTGGCGGCGCGTCCAGGGGGAGTTTACCTGTTCCTTTTTCTTTTCGGGCTCGGCTATGGGCTTTACAAAGGTGCTGCTGGCGATCTTGGAGGGGATTTCAACTATGGAGCTTGGATCCAGGGGGGCGAATTTCACCAGGGATATGCTGGGGGTATTCGGGCAGTTCGCGCCCTTTAGCGCTTCTTCCAGCGCCTTGCCGTCGTCAGGCTCCTTTAAGAGCATGTCCAGCTCGGGGAAGGTGAGGATGGGGGAGTAGGGTTTGGAAGGGGCCCTCCCTCCGGCCGCTTCAAGCCCCAACCCCCTCCTGCACACTTCTATCATGTCGGAAGGGGCCTTCCCCTCCAGGGAGTCTAAAATCCCCGAGTATTCTTCCTTGCCCTTGGAGGAGTCGAAAGCCTTTCCTGAAATCATTTCAAATATCAGGGCCACGATCTCCCTAATGCACTCCTCTTCCTCGCCCTCCTTCTTATTGAAGCGGGGCAGGGGCACTTGGAGCATGGGGGAAATCGAAGTGTCTGCCAAGGTCACTTCCCTGCCGCTAAGCCTCACCACTTCAGAACTTAAGGCATGGTGGTATATGCCCTGCCTCTTTAGGCTCATGGCCGCGTCTATAACTTTATGGGCGATAAAGTACGCCACTTCCGGCTCCAGCGCCCCCGACTCCTTTATGAAGCTGCCTAGATCCGTGCCCGGATCTTTGTCTGCGACTATTACCAGGACGCCTTCCGTATTTTGTATGTGCAGGACTTTGGTGCAATGGGAATCTTTGGAGAGGATTAGGCTGGAAGCTATCCGGTTGATTTCTTTTACTTTGGAAGAGGCGGAGATAATGAAGAGCTGGTCGTCCTTCATGAGGGTGTGATCATTTGCCAGCCATGCGCTTAGCCCCAGCTCGGAGCGGTACTGCGTGATAAGTGTGTAGCGCTTGTCTATCGTATCCCCGATGGATGGAATCATAATCTGCCCTTCGTTTTCCAAAGATACAAACGTCTCGACGGGTCGGCTTCTAGAAGATCTTACAACCCTGGGCGCAAGCGAAGCTTCAAGGGTTTGGGAGTACCAGATTTGGGAAGAGACGCGCCTCGGGGCGCGGGTTTCGCCGCCTCCTTCCTTCCCTTCCCTCTTCCCGCGGCCCAGGAATCCAAATGCCCCGTTCAGTTCCTTTACGTTCATGGCCCTGCATAGGAGCCAGTAGAGAAGGAACATTACGCAGGCAGTAATAAGGCAGGTCACTATGGCCTGCCACCAGGAAAGGTGCCCGTGAAGGCCGGTGGAGAATTTAAGCCCCCGTTCAAGGCCTAAAACTAGAAGCATGCCGGCCAATGTGCACACGCACGCGGCGGCGAAGGATCGGAGGTAAGTGGAAAAAATCTTCTGGCCTTTAATCCTCGATCCCACGCGCTTGGTTATGGCCCAGTAGGAAAGGGGCATGAGGATCACGTTGCTTATAGTGATGGAGGCCGCTATCCACATGTCCCAGTAGGCGGGATTTATAAAGTGCAGGCCTGAAAAAAGGACGGCCATTTGCACTGCGTTTTGAAAAGTGGTGAGCAAAAAAGGCCATTTGCCGTCTTCATAAGCATAAAAAACCCTGTTCAGGAGCAGCGTTACCGAGGCGGGGATGAGGTTGAAGGCTAAGGCGAGGAGGGGGGCCGCAAGCAGGTTCGCGTCAAAAGTGTTTACAGTAGGGAGGAGGGCCCTGACGACGGGCACGGGCATAGCGATGAAGCAGCCCACAAAAAACAGCATTATCACGCCGGTCTGGCGCAGGCATGCCGCCAAATGCTCCTTCATTTCAGGCCCTTTTTTCTCTTGCACCGCCCTGGAGATCGCAGGAAAAACGGCCGTGGCTATGGAAACGGTAATAAGGGAATAAGGGAGGATCCAGATTTGGAAGGCTTGGGCGTAGGCCGAGGCGCCCGCGGTGGTGAGGCGGTTTCCTGCCGCAAGGGGGGCGGTGGTCTCGATTCTGGTATTTACCACCCCCACGCCCTGATCTATCAAGATCGAGGCCAGCGTCCAGGCAGCCACTTTGCCCATAGATCTTAGGCCTATGCCTTTGAGGCCAAATTCCATCCTGGGCTTTATTCCGATTTTGCGCAGGGGGATGAAAAGGAGGAGGGCCTGAATCAAAACGCCCAGCGACCACATCCCGGCCGTAAGCGCTATTTTCCCTTGGTTCCAAAAGCCCACGCCCTGCTTTTCGGCATTGCCGAAAAAGGCGAAAAAGAGCCCGTAGCCTATGCAGCTGACTATATTGGCCGCCACCGAGCTCCATGCGTAAGCCGTGAAATTATCCTGGGAGGCCAGGATTTGGCCTACCACGCTGTAGGCCCCGTAAAAGAGGATCTGAGGGACGCACCAGAGGGTAAAGGCATTCGCCAAGGCTTTTTGGGCCTCGCTCCATCCGGGATCGATGTAGAGATCTATCAAAAGGGGGCTGCAGATCATGACTATGGCCGTGACGGCCAGGCAACTGAAAAGGGCCAGGGTCAGTATCTTATTTATTGCTTCGGAGGGCGATTTTTTTTTAAAGGCCCTAACGATTTGAGGGACCAGGACGGCGTTTAAAAGCCCCCCCTCTATAAGGTTGAAAATTACATGCGGGATTTGCCCCCCCACCTGGTAGGCGTTCGCGGCCACTCCCGTAACCCCCAGGGCCGCAGCCAGCAGGATAGTTCGGCCTTGCCCGGTCAACCTCGAAGCCAAAGTGCCTGAGGCCATGATAAAGCTGTTCCGCTTTATGGTCTTTCTAGTATCCACCTGTCAACCGTTCTTCTTTTTTCTGCGCACTTGCCTGATGCAGCCGAAAATCGTGAGCAGGCCTGCGGGAATGATGAGAATTGTCACATTTAACCGGGTGACGGTCAAATGGCTGTTGAGTTGCGTACTAATTTTAGTGACAGGGTGATAAAACCCCCCCATCCAAAAAGTAATCTTGCCGTGGATGGAGCTGTGGATCCGTACGGGAAAATCGATTTGGCTTTCCATTTCGCTTCCCACTTCCGACTCCTTTTCGGGAAGGACGGTAATTTGGGAATTTGAGGACAAGGAACGCACCCGTGCATTTATAGGGAAGGGGAGCAAATTTTTTACGGTCACCGGAAGGCTCGCT
>JAFYJT010000039.1 GCA_017537945.1 Aeriscardovia sp. | reverse complement strand
GGTATGTACAGACTCATAGCCCATATGTACAAGTTCGGCGGTAAACTGACCCATGTCAAGGGAATCTCCGGGGTGAAGGAGTTTTGCCCCTTTATAAATCCGCTCTGCTCCTCCCCTACGAGGTTTCCTATCCCCCTGAGCTCCAAATCCTTTAAGGCTATTTTGTACCCGGACCCAAGCGACGCGTTTTCCTCTATAGTTTCCATCCTTGCCTGGGCCTCGGGAGTGATGTTTGCAGGGTGCAAAAAATAGGCGTAGGCCCTCTGCGACGATCGGCCCACCCTCCCACGCAGCTGGTGGAGCTGCGCCAGGCCGAAGTAGTCCGACCTTTCCACTATCAGGGTATTGGCGCGGGGGATGTCGAGGCCCAGCTCGATTATCGAGGTGGAAACCAGGACGTCCGTTTTGCCCTTCCAAAAGTCGTTCACTACTTTGTCCAGCTTGGAAGCGGGCATCTTCCCGTCGGCTACGCCCACCCTGCAGCCGGGGACGGCCTCGGAAATCCTGGAGGCGGCGGTGTCCAAATCTTCTATCCTCCCGCACACGTAAAACGCCTGCCCGGAGCGCAAAAGCTCCCTGGAGACGGCCGCGGCCACCAGCTCCATGCTCCATTCGCCTACATACGTCAGTACGTCCATTCTTTCTTCAGGTGGAGTCATAAGCGTAGACACCTCCCTCACCCCCACCAGAGACATCTCCAAAGTCCTGGGGATGGGGGTGGCCGAAAGTGAAAGGACGTCGATTTCCGGCTTCAGCTTTTTCAAGAACTCCTTGTCCTTTACCCCAAACCTCTGCTCTTCATCCACTATCACGAGCCCTAAATCCTTAAAAGAGACTGAAGGGGAGAGGATTTTTTGGGTGCCTATAAGCACCCCCACCTCCCCTCTGGCCACCCCTTCTCCTATGGCTTTGGCTTCTTTCGCGCTCCTGAAGCGCGAAAGTGCCTCCACCCTCACTCCAAAGGAATTGAAGCGGGAGCGGAAAGTTTCAAGGTGCTGCTCGGCGAGCAAGGTGGTAGGGGCGAGGAAGGCCACCTGCTTTTTTGCCTGCACGGCTTTGAAGGCGGCCCGTATTGCAATCTCCGTTTTGCCGAACCCCACGTCCCCGGTAATAAGCCTGTCCATGGGGAAGGGGGACTCCATATCTTTTTTCACTTCCTCTATGGCCTTGAGCTGGTCCGGAGTCTCTCTGTAGGGAAAGGCGTCCTCCATGGCCTTTTGCTCAGGCCCGTCCTTGGGGAAGGCGTGCCCTTCCATGCATTTGCGGCTGCAGTAGAGCTTTACAAGTTCGGCCGAGACCTGGGCGGCGTGTTTTTTCGCCTTCGCGCGGGTCGAATTCCAGGCCGGGGATCCCAACCTGTCCAGCTTTGGCGAATCCGAGCCCATGTAGCGGCTTATTTGAGAAAGCTGCGAAGCGGGGAGGTATAGGCGGTCGGGGGCCTTTCCGGAGGAAGGGGCGTATTCGAGGACCACGAACTCTTTTTCCCCTTCCCGCGTTTCCCTTTTCTCAAGCCCTGCGAACCTGCCTATCCCGTACTGGACGTGCACGACGAAATCCCCCGGGCTGAGATCGGGGATGTCTGCACTTTTTTCCCTAAACGAGAGTTTTTCCTGGGGCGAATAGCTGGATTGCCCGAAAAGATCGGCTTCCGTAAACAGGGCAAACTTTGCCTCTTCGTCCTTAAAGCCGAATTTCACGTCGGAAGAGACGGGCACAAGGGGCAAATTTGGAAAGCGGGAGCATATTTCTTCCGCTTTCTTTCCGGGTGAAGAAACAAGCACTTTGAAACCCGGAAGGTCAAGCGCCCTTTCAATTTCATTTTCCCTTCCCCCGCATCCCGGGATGCCGGAAAGCGTGGGAAGCGCCTCATTTTCCGCAAATACGGCCTCTTCCCCTTCCAGCTCTTTTTTAAGATCCGAAAAACTCGAAAAGCCTGAGGCGCAAAACCCGGGGGAAAGGAATCCTGTTTCTTTTTGGGATTTCAAAAACTTTTGCGAAGCTTCCTTTAAAAGGAGGGAAGCCCTCTCTATGGAGCTGGAATCTGAAAAAAGGAAAAGGGCTCCGGACAGGAGGGAGGAAAGGCGGATAGGGGGCAGGAGGAGGGAGGAAGCGGCCTCCATGCCGTTTACGCTCTTTCCTTCCGAGATCTTCTTTAGAATGCCGCTGAAAGAAGGGAGCTTTGAAAGCTCCTTGGCCCTCTCCTTTACTTCTTCAGTAACCAGGAACCCGTGAACGGGGCCTAAATGGCACTCTTCTTCAGAAGCGAAAGTAAGCTGGGAAAGGACGGAGAATTTTCTTATCCTAGTTATTTTCCCCCCTTCCCACGCAATCCTGACGGGGGCGTCCATGTTGGGGGCAAAGACGTCGAGCATGCCTTCGCGCACGGCCATGTCCCCCCTCGAAGACACAGCTTCAGCTTCTTTGTACCCTAAAGAAAGAAGGCGGGAATAAAGCTCTTTTTGGGCGATTTCTTCCGAAAGGCGCACAAAAAGCGGAGGCTCCTTAAAAAGGGGGGTGAGGGGCTGGAGCAAAGAGCGGATGGAGCAGATTAGGAGCTTGATTTCCCCCCATCCCTCCTTTTCCTCAGGCCTGTACAGGCGCCTGAGCGCCCTGTACCTTTCCGCTATGGTTTTAGGCCTGGGGGAAAGCCGCTCAAAAGGCAGGGGTTCCAGGGAGGGAAGGAAGGCGACTTCTTCAGGGTCCCCTCCCCACCACGCGAGGCACCCTTTCCACGCATCCTCGGCTTCCTTGGGGGAAGGAAGGATGAGGGCGCAGGTTTTTTTTGCCATGCAGCTTGCGGGAATCAGGGCGGGGGAAGGAAAGGAAAGGCTCCTTTGCCCTTTTCCCTCCAAAAGGCGGCGGAAATCCGGGCTTTTTTCCAGATCTTTTCTATAGGATTCCAAACTAGCGGGCATTGAATTTTTCCTGCGTCTTTGAGAGGCCCTCGTTAATTATGGAGCTTACGGCTTCTACAGCTTTTCTTTCCCCGGCTTCCATTTTTTCCCTTTCTTCAGGCGAAAATCTTCCCAGCACCCAGGAAATGGTGCCTCCGGGGCGCTTGGGCCTCCCTATTCCGATCCTCACCCTGTAATAGGAAGGGGTGCCCAAGCGGGAATCTATGGATTTTATGCCATTGTGGCCTGCGGCAGACCCTCCAAGCTTTACTTTCACCCTCCCCACTTCCAGGTCCATGTCGTCATGCACCACTATGAGGCGGGAGGGATCTATGTCGTAGTAGGAAAGCAGGAATTCGACGCTCGCCCCTGAACTGTTCATGTAAGTAAGGGGCTTGTCCAAAAAGATCTTCTCCCCTTTTTCCGTGCAAATCCTGGCCACCGAAGAAAGCATGGAATCCCGGAAGGACTCCCCGGCTTCCTGGGCCATAAAGTCCAAAGTCTTAAATCCGGCGTTGTGCCTCGTCAGTTCGTAGCGCGGCTCCGGATTTCCCAGGCCAGCCACCAGCCAAATCTTGTTTTCGCTCATACGTTGAACCGGAATTCGACCACATCCCCTTCCTGCATCACGTAGTCCTTCCCCTCCATGCGGATTTTGCCTTCTTTTTTAGCCTCTTCGTAGCTTCCGGCCTTTAAAAGGTCGTCGCACGAAACGACGCTGGCTTTGATGAACCCCTTTTCAAAGTCGGAGTGTATCACCCCGGCGGCCTCCGGAGCCTTGCTCCCTTTCTTTATGGTCCACGCCCTCACTTCTTTGGGGCCGGCGGTGAGGAAGGTCTGGAGCCCCAAAAGGGAAAAGCCGGCCGAAGACAGCTTGCTGAGACCTGAATCTTCTAAAAATTCTCCGGCCTCTTCTTCAGGAAGCTCCGACACTTCCTTTTCAAGTTCCGCATTCAGGAAAACGGCGGGCGCCGGGGAAACGAAGTCGGACAAATCCTTTTTCAGGGCTTCATCTTCCAGGGAAGCCTCGTCGGCGTTAAAAACGTAGATGAAAGGCTTTAAAGTGAGCAGGCTTACCCCCTTTAAAAGTTCGTAATCCACGTCCTTGGAGGAGTTGGAAAGTATCTTCCCTTCTTTCAAGGCCTCATAAACTTTTTTAAGTTCTTCCAGCTTTTTTTTGTCTTCCTTCCCCCCTTTCACTTCTTTTTCCACTTTGGGAATCATCTTTTCCAGCATCTGCATGTCTGAAAGGATGAGCTCGGTATTTATGGTCTCTATATCGCTCTTCGGATCCACCCTGTTTTCTACATGAACTATGTCGTTGTCTTTAAAAACCCTAACTACCTGGCATATGGCGTCGGCTTCGCGTATGTGGGAGAGGAACTGGTTGCCAAGCCCCTCCCCCTTGTAGGCCCCCTTGACGATGCCTGCAATGTCTACAAACTTCACCGTGGCAGGCACCAGGGCGTCGGTGCCTACCACTTTTGCCAGTTTTTCCAGCCTCTCGTCCTTCAAAGGCACTACGCCCACGTTCGGGTCTATAGTGGCGAAAGGGTAATTTGCGGCCAAAGCGTCATTTTTGGTAAGCGCGTTGAACAGCGTGCTCTTTCCCACATTCGGAAGGCCCACTATCCCTATAGTTAAACTCATATACTAAAGTCTAATATTCCGTTAATTTTGCCTGAAAGGGGCGTAGAAAGAATGAAATCCAAGGTCGTAGTGGTAACGGGGGCCTCCAGCGGAATAGGGGAAGCGTGCGCAAAACTCCTGGCGCAGCAAGGCCACAAGATAGTGATGTGCGCCCGAAGGGAAGAAAGGCTGAAAGAAATAGCCTCCTCCATAAGGGAGAAGGGCGGCGAAGCCGTCTACCTTAAAGCGGATGTCACCAGCATTATGCAGATGGAGGAAACCGCGCAGGCGGCTTTGAAAGAATTTGGCAGGATTGACGTATGGATAAACAACGCCGGCCTCATGCCGGTTTCGGAAATCATTAAAGACAAAGTCGAGGAGTGGGACAGGATGGTGGATGTAAATATAAAGGGGGTCCTCTACGGCATCCACGCCTGCTTGAAAGTTATGAGGGAACAGAAAGAAGGCCACATTATCAACATGGGCTCCGTGGCAGGGCACGTCTCCAATCCGGCCTCCGCCGTGTACTCAGCTACAAAATTTGCCGTCCGCGCTCTAAGCGACGCCTTGAGGAAGGAAGAAGCCCAGGCCAAAAGCGGCGTCAGGGTCCCCTGATTGCCCCGGGCGCAGTGGATACCGAACTTTTAAGCACTATAACGGATCCTGACGCGCTAAAAAGCACTGGAGAATTTTACGCCTCAACCGCCATTTGCGCCCAGGACGTGGCAAAATGCGTAGATTTTGCGATTAACATGCCTCCCGACGCCTGCGTAGACGAGCTGATTTTGAGGCCGACCCTGCAGGTGCATTGAAGGCCGCCCCCCTTTGGAACCTTTTCAGCAAGCCGGGCGCGCATCCCTTTAGACCATCCTAAGATCGTCCGGCCAACAAGGGGCGGTACGCCTTTTCAAAACCATTCCGGAAAAGAAAAACAGCCAGGCAAGACCCGGAAATTTTTGACTGACCTTTTAAACCGCCTTGTTTTTGAGGGCCTATGTAGATTAAATTCCCCCTCCAACGGGGGAGATCAAGGGCAGGGGAGCCTGCAGGCCCCTGAAAGCCTGCATCTCTGGCGGCGTGGGGCAAAGCCCTCGCCGCCTCTCCAAGTTTTGGAAACTGAACCTTGATCCGAAAGTCAGGGAAGCGCCCTCGTTATTTCCCTAATTTGACGCGTTCTGCAGATTTTGAATCACTTCTATCAAGGCGTTCTTAATGGCCTCTATATGGACGGCGTTCACTATGGAAATAATCAGGGCTATTAAAGCGCAGATTCCTACTATGATTAGCCAAATCTCTATCGCCGACAGCTTCCTGTGGAGCCTGGGAGGGGGGACGGGGGCTCCCTGCAAATTGGGCGAAGACTGATTTTGTTCTCCGGAAGGCTGCTGGAGAGGGGACTGGGAGGCGCCCGGAGGGCAGTCGGCTCCGGGGCCTGCTGGGGGCGCTGCTTGAGGATTAAGCTCCGTATTTTCCTCGGGCCTTTTCAGGGGATAGCCGCAATAGGGGCAGAAATTGCTCCCTTCTTCGATTTGGGCATGGCAATTGGGGCACGTCATTATTTCACCTTTTCCTCTGTTGCGCGCAGTTTGAATCCCCTCTCAGGGTTGTTCCACGAATATAAGTCTATTTGGGCGGCTGGGCAGACATAAAATCAGGATGTGAATTTATTGTATTAGTTTCGACAGGGAAAATTAAGGAATTTAACTTTTCGCCCCATTTGGGCTTATAGGGAAAGACCCAGGACGCTGAAATTAAAATGCAAAAAGCAACGCAAAAAGTTCGGAATGCCCCAAAAAAGCGCGGCTGAAGTTCTGTCTCATCTGGCAATACGGCAAAACAGGAGGAGAATGCAAGCTTTGAAGAAAGCCGAAGGCAAACTGCCGCACTAGCCCCTGAAACTAACTACCCTGTCCTTTGAACAGCCTTCAAGATCGCAAAATAGGAAAAAGTAAGGGTAAAAGACCTATGTGGAATGTAATGATCGACAGTCCCCTATTAGGGTTAAACCATTCATCTTCCCGGCTATCTCCCCATCTGCCTTGGGAGCCGACTTTTGTTTTAGAGAGTCCGAAGCTTGCCGGCGGTTACAAACCTTTTTCTCGGCGTCGTTGTAAGCGTATTATGCATCCTTCAGGTTGCTTCTCGCTTTTTAAGCGCATGGGCGGCTTTCCAGACCTCTTTATACGATCCTCTGTGGCGCCACATAGGTGCCCCGGCGGGAAGCTAATCCGGCCTCTTTTGCTTCCAAGTTTAGCCTTTTAGCCCCTGCCGCCGTGGGGGTCCTACTCGCCTTTCTCTCCCGTTGCCTTTTCGTAGGCCTTGAGCAATACCTTTTGCCTGTCTTCTTCGCTTTCGAAGGGCCTGTCGGAAAATACCTTGTCCATGACTTCATCGAGCTCTTTGTGGGCCTTTTTAAGATCCTTCGGCATGCTTTCGGGGTCATAGAGGTCGGCCAGGGAGGAGCCCGGGTGGCTTCCCCTGGCGTCCAGAACTTTCTTTCCCCCCTCCAGTATTAGGTTCTTCTGTTCTGCAGTAAGGGGGGGAAGGGGGAAAGTATTCCAAACAAGGGAAGCGGAGAAAATCCTGAGCCCTTCAAGCCTCCCCCCGGCCAAATCCTGCCAAGCCGTGAACATTGAAGTTTCAATAACGGAGAACGCAAAGCAGTCCGGGTCAGATGCGACGTAGAGGGTGTCAGCTGCAATTACGTCTTTATTCAAGAAGGCAGCGGGGAAATATCCGCTCTTTTTGGAAAACATGGCGGGGAGGGCAAGATAGTCATAATCAGGCTGGCGGATGCTTGCAAACAGCCAGGAGTCTTGCGGATTTTCTTCGTCGCTCCTTTCAACCCTTGCGGCCTCTATCCTCTCGCGAAGGAACTTGCTTTGCTTTCTTTCCTCTGGCGTGGAATCTACCAGCCACAGGCACCAGCGGAATTTGACCTCCCTAAAGCCCTTCCCCTTCATGTATTCCCTTACATACTTCGAGGCTATGGGGTCTTTTTTCGCTTCCTGGTATTCGGATCCGTTGTTGAGAATTAGGGCCTTCGAGTCAGGCTGGCTTCCCTTATGGCATTCGGGCAATTCAGAGATAGGCTTATCCTTTTTGCTCACAAGCGTCATGGGCATAGCCTCCGGGCTATCTGGCATCATATTTTCCACTTTTACCACCTCAAAATTGAAAAGGGCTGATATTAGTACGATTATGTACATAAAAAGTAAAGAAAATCAAAATAAGGGAAAGCAGCAGGTGGAACTCAACTTCTGTTTCTACTACCGCATTAATAATAAGGGCAACGAGACAGGGAGGGGGGTTAGAAAAGCCCTTGGATTCTTACAGAATTTGCCCCTCGAGTTCAGGTGAGGCGCGAAGAAGCGCGTTCTAAATGGTATGGAATTCGCGATCCCAAATGCAGGGTCAGTATTGCAAGGAATATGCGCCAGGGTTCCAAACGATAAAGGCTAAAGGACTAAAAGATTCTGGGAGCCTTGAACAGTAACTCTGAAGGCCTTCTAGAGGGGATATAGGGTACGCAAGAGGGGAAGAGCTGTAGAAATAGTTAAAACTTAAATAGGGCAATGGAAACTGCGGATAGGAAATACAGTCCCATAAAATCCAGAAATTGGGCTCAAACGCTGCACTAATTCAATAGAATAAGCATCTTAACTTGAGTGGGATAACTGCCCCAGTTACTTAGCAGTAATTATCGGATCAGAGCGGTTGATTATAGCAGCCTATGCACCATAAAACGCATCCAGGAAGCCCTCAGCCAGTATTTGCTTTCTTGAATAGCCTGAGACTGAAACAGGACCAAATCCGCACAGCACGTCCATGCAGATATTGAAACTAAGCGAATATTGAGGCCAGTTATTATTTTTCAGCCATCTTCCTGCACACACTATCGCATCTCCCACTGTTGCTTGACTTCCAAATAAATCTTTTACCTGATCCAAGTAGTCTTGCAGATTTAAGTAGGGTTTGAGTTTTGAAAGCTGTTGTTTTGTATTTTGTATGGGAAAAGTGCCCCCACATGCCCTGAGCAAAGTGCCCTTTTCCTTGATCATCTACATACGCAGTCAGTTCGCACCACGCTTTGAACATACCGCTTTTGAGTATGGCATATACGAAGTCAGCTTCATCCGCTCTGATGAGCCAAAAGCCAGTGCTCCCATCCCCGAAACCAATAATGTGCTTCCCATCTTGGTAGCTTTTCGGAAAATAGTGTTCAACATAGTCTGCAGCGTATAACGTATAGTCGTAGTAGGTATGGCGCGGCACAATAAGTCTGCGGTCATTTTTAATTATCTTCCACCCCTGCGGTCTATTTTTCATATCTTTTGGATTTAAAGCTGTGCAAAGTTGAGGAAGAAATCGCCTTTGAGGAGCGTCAATGCAGTAATAATTGCCGCTCTTATTGACATCATAGTGCCCTTCTACATCGACTTCCTCCATGTCTGTAAAATTAACATTTCCACGCTTGTCTAACTCATAGCTCCAATACTTTTGGGGGCACTGCGGATTTTTGTTCCATGCAAGCCATTTTTCTATACCGTGAGTGGGAATGAAGCTAGAAGTGGAGGAGGGAAGTGGAATCCCTCCTTGTGTTGCTATCCTATCCGTCAGTTCGTCGAATGACAGCCCCCCATAAGGATCGAAGTGACAATAATCGTCGTCCTCACATTTCTTCTTCCAGCTATCTTTTCCGGGTGTTAATGCCGAAGTCTTCAGCTTCCAAGCGACCATGATTTTTTTCTCCTCAGAACAAGGAATCAAACGTTAAGTTATAGCCATCCCGAGGGAGAAATTGACTTATGCATTCGAAGTTTAGATAAAGCCGAATGTCAGGCAGCCTCAAAGATCGCAAAAAGACTCGAATTGTGCACTAATCTGAGAGAATAAGCACCTTGACATTTTGTAGGGGCTGATTTCAGAAGGCTGCAGGCTTCAAGCAATTAAACAGGTGATTTTGACAGCTTAAGCCCCATAAAATGCATCCAGGAAGCCTTCTGCTAGTATTTTCTTCCTTAGCTCTTGGACTTTCTTTGGATCGGGGTTGGTGGAAGAAATCGGTTTGCCGATAAACAGTTCATCTATGAAGTCATCGAGTTGTGTTTGATTCAATTTTCCAGTTTTTAATAGCTTGCCTGCTTCGCTAATTGCCATTTTGATTGTTGTTGGAGTTGGTCCATTGAAATTAGGTGTTACTGTTGTTTGCTTAAATGCTTGCTTTATGTCTGGCAGAGGGAAAGTGTCCCACATACCTGTTGTGAAATCCCCAGCTCTGTTTGTTGTATTGGCAGTCAATTCACACCACGCTCTGAACATGGAGCTTTTGAGGATGGCATAAACAAAAGGGGAGTCTTGGTCATTGATTAACCAGAAGCCCTTTCTTGTATCTTTTTTGGGTCCCTCAAAAGCAATGAGGCTATCTAGATAGGTACAGTAATTCTCGACATAGTCTGCATCATCTATAGTTATTAAATAAGGTTTATGACGGGTCACTATTAGACATCCGTCTTTATTATCCCTCTTCCAGCCATGACTGTTCTTTTCCTCCCAATTCTTGGTTCCGCTTTTTGGCGTCAAATCATAATTATTTTTTATAAATTTTTCATAAGTAAGATATAAGCATGAATAACTTGTTGGTTTAGTAGCAGTGCTATATTTGCCCTCTAATGGCACCATCATTTCATTCCATGTCTTTGGAGGGCATTGAGGATTTTTGTTCCATGCAAGATATGAGGGCAAATTAGCGAAAAATGGACTAGATGGTGTAGGAATTGGAGGAAGGCTTGCAACCCCGGGAAGCCCTGCATTACTGTATATTCTTTCCGCCAACTCATCTAATGTCAGACAACAGCCGGGGTCAAAATAGCCGTCAACAAATCTGCGGCACCATTGCAACAAAGGCTTTGTTATCCGGTACTCCATAGCCCTTTTCCTCCCTCAAAATAAAAACGAAGACAGCATCAAATTTACCCTTCTACAAGAAAGAAAAAAATTTAAATAGGAGTTCTAGGCGTCCGCCTACCAAGTCCTGCCATGCCATGAACATCGAGGTCTCCAGGCAGGAAAAAGCGAAGCCGGAAGGGTCTTCCACGGTGAACAGCGCGTTGCTGGCTATGACTTCGGGGGATTCGTATCCTGCGGTGAAGTAGTCTCTCCCTTCGCTGAAGTGCCTGGGGATGGCAAGATAGGTGGCGTCGGGCTGGCGGATGGTCCCAAAAAGCCAGGGGTCGGATTCGCTCTTTCTGGCTTCCTTAGTGGCCTCTATCCTCTTGCGAAGGAATTTGCTCTTTCTCCTGTCTTCCGGGGTGGAATCTACCAGCCACAGGCACCAGCGGTTCTTGCCGTGTATGAGCCCTTCGGCTCCTATGTACTCCCTCACGTATTTTGCTGCTATCGGGTCTTTCTCGGCCTCTTCGTACTCGGCTTCGCTATTAAGGATTAGGGCTTTTGAATCAGGCTCATTGCCTTTCAAGCAGTCAGGCAGCTCCGAGAGTGGCTTGTTCTTCCTGCTCACAAACGCCGTAGGAAGGGCTTCAAGGTTGTTGGGGCTTATATTCTCCACCTCCACCGCTTCAAAACCGGCTCCGCTCTCCCAGTCAAACTCCTCGCCTTCCACCACTTCGTAGAGCCTGGGGGATGAGCTTTCATCCTGGGTAAAGCCGATTATGACCACATACACTGCGGCGTCTTTACTGCGATCCCAGAGAACTGAAGGCCATGCGAACAAAATCTTCCAGCCCAGATCGAATACAGGCTTGAACAGCCCTTCCACCTGCACGCCCTGGGTTACTGAGTTTGTGGAGACGAAGGCGAAGCGCGCCCCTGAGCCGTCAAGGAATTTGGCGGCCTTATAGTACCACGCGGCGCAGTAGTCGAGCTTTCCTGCAGGGTAGGGGGCGAATACGTCGTCCAGCTCTTTTTGCTGCTTTTCGCTCTTGTTGTAGTCCCCTGCGAACGGAGGGTTCCCGAAGACGTAGAGGTCCTTGGAGGGGGTTACGAGATCGCTCCAGTCCATGGTTAGGGCGTTACCGCATACAATCCCCTTGGCTTTGTCTTTGAGCGGGAGGAAGTGGGGAGGCGTAGAAACGGCGTCCTTGAACCACTCGTAGCTTCTTTCCAGAGCCTGCTCTCTTGCAATCTGGAGGGCGGTCCTTGCTACCATTGCGGCATAGTGGTTTAGCTCTATCCCGTGGAACTGGGAAAGGGAGAGTTTGATTTCCTTGTCGAGGTCGTGGACTGTGTTTTCAAGGCCTATCACTTCGTCTTCCAGGAACCTGAGCTCCATGTAGGTCTCGGTTAAGAAATTGCCGCTTCCGCAGGCGGGGTCGAAGAATTGGAGGCGGGACAGCTTTTCGTGGAAGGCTTTGAGCTTTTCCTGTTTTTCTTCATGCCCCTTAATTTGCTTTATGCCTTCAAATTCGGCTCGGAGATCGTCCATAAAGAGGGGGTTTATGACCTTCTGTATGTTTTCACGGGAGGTGTAGTAAATCCCTCCCTGTCGGCGATCCTCTTCGGAGAATACGCAGTCCATGATGGGCCCGAAGACGGAGATGTCGATTTCGTCCCACTGCTTAAAGTCGTTTGCCAGGTCTCTGACTTTTTTCACCGCTTCCTCCGAAAAGTCCGGGAAGGATATCTTCTCTTCAAAAAGCCCCCCGTCGACGTATGGGAAGCAGATAAGCTCTTCGGGGATTAGTTCGTCCGCCCTCTCTTCGTCGTTTTCGATATTTAGGCACTTGAACA
Source organism: Aeriscardovia sp. (assembly GCA_017537945.1). GTDB lineage: Bacteria > Actinomycetota > Actinomycetes > Actinomycetales > Bifidobacteriaceae > RGIG1476. Next base: position 15,066 of record JAFYJT010000039.1, on the reverse strand, counting down.
GCTCCATGAGGTCGCGGGTGAAGTGCTTGGGGTCGGTGCTCTTGTTGATGAATGTCTTGAACTGGTTGTGCTGGAAGATTTTGCCTATGTCGGTGGAGGTGTTGTCTGCAAAGAGGAGGAAGACTATGCGCATGACTATGAGGGGGATCTTTTCCTCAAACTTCTCCTTCGCGCTCTCCGAAAGCCTGGTTTTGCCTTTCAGCCCCTCGACCAGCATTTTGTAAAGCTCTTTGACTTTCTCTGCCGCCAAGGCGGTGTATTCGGGATTGAGTATGCCGAACTGCTTTTTGACCTCTTCCCCTCCGAAAAGGTTCTTGAAATAGTCGAGGCTTTCCGGGAGCTCTTCCAGGCTCACTTTTACGCATGGCGTGCCTTTGAGGCCCTCTTCGGTCATAAGGTCGTAGAACCAGAACTGGTCGAAGTTGGAAGTGACTATGGTGCGCACGGAGGCTATGTCGGGAGCGGTAAGGGCTCCCCTGTACCGCAGAGCCTGCTGGAAGGGCGTAACTTCCTCCCCCTGCCTAATTTCCAACTGGTCAAGCGGTATGCCCTTGCTTTTTTGCTCGGCTATGAACCCGTAGTCTTTCGAGAAAACGTCGGCACGGCCCCCGGAGGCGGTCTTCTTCTCAAATTCCAGCCCTTCGTGGTCGCCAAGGACAAGGTCTGCCAGTTCAATCCAGAACGTCTGGGAAAGCTTGCTTTCGCCCCCTTTGGGGCTTACTTTCTCCAGTTTGGCTTCCCATTTGGCTACAAAAGCGCGGGCTTTTTCCTTGTCGGCCTCCCCAGGCCGAATCGAGTAGGTCTTGCATCATCCGCCCCCTCCTTGAATTGGAAATGATGAAATAGGATCATCGATACAATCGCTTTCAATTATGGCATTACAGGAACTGTAACAGGGAGGCTCAAATGGCACAAAAGGCGCACAGGATATTTCTGACCGAACCCGTCTTGAACTGGAGGGGGAAGGCCCAAAAGAGCGTGTTTCTGGGGGACGCGGAGTTTAGGGTCCTCAAGGGCAGGGCGGCTTTGGAAGGGGTGTCTGCCAGGGCGCTTATGACAAGGGACCTGAAGGACGCAAGGAGGCTTTTGGACGGCAAGGCGGAAGAGGCTCTGAAAGGGGCTTTGAAGTACGTGGAGGGGAGGGACTAGCTTTAAAAAGGGCGAACAAAAAACAATCTGCTGAAATAATCGTGTTGAATAGCCATACTGTAAAATGAAAGTACCTTTATGAGGGGTAGTGCCTCCCTCGATTAGCAGCGAGGGGGGTTTTTTATGCCCATTTAAAAACAGCAAATGCCAGTGGAAAAAGAAATGGAAAAAAATGGAAAAGGATTTCCACTAAACGACGCTTACAGCCAGTAGGAGCGAGCAGGGGCAGTGGAAAAATGGAAAGATTTTTTGAGTCCTTTTTATAAAAAGCGGTTTTAAGCAACAGTGTTTGGCTTCTAAAATCAACTATTTAGTGTTTATTTATTTTTTTATTTTATTAGCTTTAAATAAATTCCATTTTTCCATTCATTGATAACCCCATGTAGGAGTAAGGGCGATCGAGGATTAAAAAATGGAGAGTGGATTTCCATTCGCCCAAAATGGCAGATTTTATAATTTGTCTATCCGTATAGGAAAGGAGAAGAACAAAAAGAAGCATAGTGATATACTGAATCCATAAGAAATGGGCATCCTGCTAAGTGCTCTCCCTACTACCCCTCATAAAGGAGTTGATAAAAATGTCAAGCCTGTACATGGCGCGGGAATCTAGTCATGGGAAGATAAAAGGCAACATTGTAAGCTTTCCGGATGAGATTGAAGCCACTTCCCAAAATGTTGCGAAATATTGTCTTGGTCCCAATGGCATGCCTCATACTACGATTTGCTTCAGTGATCTAACCTATGAAGATGGAACAATAGTTAAGCATTACCGCCGATCAGACAGGTACATACAAGCCGGTTGCCTTTATTTGGATATAGATGGGGATCAGCATACGGATAACAAGGAATGGAAAGAGTGGGTTCGCCCTTTGCTCTCTCTCGATTTTAAGGTTATCGTTTATGCTTCCAACCACTTCAAGGCCCATGCGCTGGTTCTTTTTTCAATTCCAATCACGAATCCAGAAGACTACAAAAACCTATGTCGCATCTTAATCCAAAAAATCCAGCCCTCTTATCCCGCCGTGGATTCCGCTGTAAAGGATACAGCTCGTTTTTCTTTTGAGGGCGCCCATGTGGACAATCCGGCCGAGTGGGTAGTAGAAAATAATGCGCCTTTGCTTGATTGGAAGTCCGAACTTTCGGCTTCAGTGCCGCAGAAGAAGAGTGAGAAGGTCACACGCTTAGATATTGAGGAACTCATTAGGCAAACCCAAGAACCAAGCAAACGGCATGAGGCCGCTAAAAAATTGGCAGTTTATGACGTATGCAATTCAAGCACCCTCGAAGAAGCTGCTGAAGCTTATGTAAGCCAAGTTAAGCCCAACGGGGATTTTACTGATAAAGAAGCCGCCGATATTTTTAATTGGGCCCAGGAGCATGTGACTTTGGGAAAAATTGCAAATTCAGTGACATATGCCGGGGAGGCGCCTGCCAAACGGTCAAAGCAACAGTTCGCCAAGGATATTTTCGCTGCCTGTGACTTCATAATTCAAAAATGCCGGGAGAAATTTGCAATCCTAACACCCCCGGAAGGAACAGTTGATTATGACGAGCGTTACGAATCGGGCCAAATTTACCAGCTTTTCCCCACTACAGCCCAAGACCGTGGGGTTGCCCTTGAATGCGATCGATGCATATTTGACAGATATGTAGCGGATTTAATCTGCGACTACGAAAAAACGGATCCTGAAGTTGCCTTACGGCTCAAAGACAAGCAGAAAGCATATTTCCGTCCTGATAGCTTAACTTCTGAAAAATTGGTGCTCAGGCGCGAATATAAATGCTACTTTACGACTGGGATTTATGACGTGGACAAGCAGGAGTTCATCCATCTGAAGCCTGGGCAATTTTTAACTGAAGCTCTCCCCTTCCCCTACACGGAGGAACTGCCAAAAGAGGGCGGGCCCATATGGAATTTTCTGCATAAGTACCTCCCGCGCTGCAACAATGAGGCCTTACCTTTTTCTATTGAGCTCTACATTCTGTTCGACCTATTTAGATCGGCCATGGGAGGGTGCACTGGAGATGAACAGTGTTTGGTGGAATATGGGAAAGGGAGCAACGGAAAAAGCTCTATAACCACTCTCTGGGAGGCCGCTCTTGGGCAAAAACGTTGTTCCAAGCTTGATAATTCAATCCTAGTCGGGAAAGCAGATCGCTTTGTTTGGCTTAAAGCCCGCGGTCTTTATATGGCTCATTTTGACGAACTGCCGATTGACTATATGCTTTCAGACGATGATACGAAAGGCGCCATTTCCCAAGATTCGCACAACATGGAGGTTAAAGGCGGAAAAAAGTGGAGTCAGTACACGTACTTTAAGCCCTATATGACCACAAACCGCCTCCCCAGGTTTAAGGACGGATCTACCTATGGCTTTAAGCGCAAAATACGCTGCATTGAATTTCGGCAGGTTCTTCACCCTAACGGCCGCGCTTTTACGCCTTCTGAAGATCTTGTGGAAGACGCTCGCCGCCTTTTCTGTGCCTGTTTAAGGTTGCCGCAGCTTCCGCGGGAGGTATGGGAAGATTATCCCTTGAGGCAGGAATGGCTTGAAACTAATTCTGAAGCGGCCGAGTTTGCAGATTTGTTGCGCCCTGCCGATGCCGACATAACTATAGGTCGAATTAGAACCGTATTGAAGAAAGCTAATCTCCCTATTGCCAAGAAGCCTTATGAATACTTGGCGGAAAAGTTTAGGGAATTTGGATATGACGTTAAAAAAATGTCAAAGAGCATGAGCGGGGGGGTAAAAACTGGGGGCTACGTAATCCATGGGGCTGAGATCAATCCAGATTGTGCCCTGTGGGAATTTGTGCATGATGACAAAACTGAATGGTCTGTCCATTCTAACAGAGGGGAAATAGGGCCTGATACCAATTCGTCTGAAATATGGAAAAAATATTTGGAAGAAATTTCCCCTTTGCTTAAAGTCTTCCCGACGCCCTTTGATCTTTCTGATTCCCAAAATGACGATTATGCCGGGGAGAATAGTTTTTTGCCAACGCCCCCCAATGAGGCTGATTGGCCGTATAGCGATCCACCCATCAGTGAGGTTGCACAGGCCGACATAGATTCGTATTACGGGATAAAAACAGTCCAATCTCAAGCCGTCAACGCAGTTTTGGAAGAAGATAACGATGCCGCCTCCAGGGCACCGGGGGAAAAGCCGGCATTGAAGCCATTCAATTTTGGGACGGAAAGTGGGGACGGAGAGGCGGCAGAGAAACTTTTGATGACCGTATGAAAAGATGGCTGAATAAGAGTAGGGCTTTTTCAAACATGAAGGGAGCCAGGTGGCGCGGGGGCATGCAGGCCATAAACGGATACCCGGTTGCTTAATGCCCCTGACATCCTTAATTAAACATTCCCTCGTGAAATATGGGAGTCTCTAGACAGAAAGGAGATGGGGCGTCATTGCCTGCCAATCCCCACTTAAACCTGAAGCCTCATAAAGCCCTCACCATGTTAGATATCTGCCTTATGACATTTTTGAAAGCCTTTGATTCAGTTGCAGACAATAAGCGCAGGCCGAGGTGTTGGCAGCAGATTGTTTCCAGCCTACAATGCGATGATATCTGCAGGAAGTTTCTATGAGGAGATATGGCGTGAAGAAAAGGACAATGGAGAATTATGGGCAGGCAATCCGTTCATAGATCAGATCATAAGGTTGTACTCTCCGCCCCCCGTTTCAACCCTATGACCATGAAATACCAGAGGTGTTTTAGTTTTTCAGATTCTGCATGGGAAAACCTTTCTGTGCGCGCTCATGCTGCGGGCATGTCTGTGGCCGACTACGTTGACGGGGAATTGTTGAAAGGAAGGGCGCTCTTTAGACAGCCTGGAATTGATTGGCTGCAAGAACTCGTAGATTGCCTCCAAATGCCACGCAAAAAAACTTTGGAAATGATAGATGACGATGTCTTATCTTGATGAACCTTTTTCCTCTATTTCACCGGCGCCTATACAACCTACTTCTGAAGAATTTAAATTTACTCCAGATTTGGCCATACGGGAAATGGAAGCCCTACGTGCTGAAAAATGGGTGATACCGGTAAGGAGCGACGAATCAGATGCGGCCTTCTTCATTCCTACAAAGTCTAAAATCCCCACGACTTCCATTGGCGACATCCTCGAAATTACCCATTGCCTCTTAAAGGCGGGGCAACTTATAAAGATTGATTCCATTGTGAGCCCTTTATGGAGGAAGTACATAATCAACCTGCTGACCTCAAACATGCTTGTCCCAGTTTCCGATACCGTATTTCGATCCAATGGGCTCTCCCCTTATTTCCATTCCCCTTATCCAAAACCCGGGGGGATGTACTTGGCTTTTGTATGCTCCCTTAAAACCCAAGCCCCGGTTAAAATTACTTCCTCTTCTTGCCGTCTCATCCGATCTTCTTCTGAAGTAACTGAAAGCACCATGAAGGCCATAAGGGAGGCAAGGGGCAAATATAACGCTGAGAGAATGGAAAGGCTGAAATCAATCAAAAAGAGGGGGTTAGGAGGGCAGAAAGATGCCAATCTCAGGTGACCTACCCCGCACCGTTAAGATTTTTTTCTTGATGATGGAACTGCCCAAAAATTTAATTTGTTGAACCTTGATTGGTTTAGCTACCCATTTGGCAAAAACAATTTAAAAATTCCTGAGGCGATCAAACCTGGGAACCACGACAATCTCTTCAGCCGCTGAATATGCCGCGTTCCGGCTAGGGCGCATGCCGCTAGACGAAAACAAAAAGTCGGGCGCACGTATAGCGCAGGTTAAGCCTGAAGCCTGCAATCCAAACAACGTCAAAAAATAGCGGATTTCTTAAAGCCAGATTGAAAATCATCAGGATTTCAGCTTGAAAGCTAAGGGGGAAAGTTACGGAAGGATGCGCCAAACATCCTTCAGCTTTCGGAAAATCATGAAGCCAATTTAATTGGCCCTTATATTTGACCGTGCCCCTGCGTCCAAAAGAGGAGGGTCCTAGATGCCGCCCGTAGGCATTCCCCCTACTCCTGGGGATTTGAAGGATTCAGAGGACAAATGGCGCAAACTTGCCTGTAAAAAGCAGCCCCGTGGAACAAAAGACAGCGTGTCTTTTCCTAAGCCCTTAGGATCGGAAGATAGGCGGAAGGCGCAGCCGGAAGCCTACAGGGAAAATGACGGGCAAAAAATGAGGAGTAAAAATGTCAAACGAAGATAAAGCCAAATATGAAAAAGTGGATGCCGACCTGGCAGAGCTGGACGCAGATTACGCCAAGTTCAAAGCCGACCTTGCCAAGTTCAAAGCCGACTGCGAAGAACTGAGGCCAAGGGAGATATAAGCCTGCAGCTTGTTTTGGCTTTCCGGGCCAAGGCGGCGCTTTTGAAAGGCAAACAGGCCTGAAACCGGGCAACCGTTGCAGTGGCAGGCGCGTTGCCGGCAGCATACGGCTCCGCCGTTTGGGCTTCTGTTCAGAGTCCCGCTGCCCCTCTCCCCGTTTTTCAGCGCCCTTGTTTTAAGAAGGCGATCAGGAGAGGAAGGGCGAATTGGCCTAGGGGAAGGGGTTAGTCTATTTTGGGGGCAGGGGGGATGGGTTCTTTTTCAGCCTTTTTAAGCGCTTCCACTTCCCTCCTTGTTTTGCCGTACTGCCCGCTTAGCCAGAACTTCAGATTGACTTCCTGCTCCGGTATGCCAAATTCCTTGCACCACTTCTCGTACCTCATCTTCATGGCCAGAAGCCCGCTTGACATTTCTTTTCCTCCCGCATTGCCGTTATCCATTCAAGACACATGATAATAAACATGAAATTTTTGAAGTCAAGGCGCTTATTCTGCCAGATTAGTGCGGCCTACAATTTTTTCTAAGATTTTCCAGGCCGTGATGGGCCTCAATCGAAAAAAAGTTTTTGGGTAGGGGCTCAAAAGCATTCAAATTTAGAGCTGAGTCGGCCTCCCCAACTCCCAGCTTTTCCAATCGGCCTTCGCTTTAAATTGAGAGGATCCTTTTCTGGGCGCCGCTTTTAGCCCCGACTGCGCCCTTTAACAGGGCGGGTTTATTCGTAAGAAAAGGGTTGAAGCAAAATACAAGATCCCCCTGTTAGACTGTTCCTTATCTTTAAAGGAAAAAGGAGGGGACATGTGCCACATATCCGATATACAAACCGCCAGCTCGGAACTTCCGGCTTTTATTTTTGTCGGCTCCGTCCCCCTTTACAAGCAAGGGAATGACGCTCAAGAAGACTCTGAAGCCCGTTAGAAAGCCCTCGCCTTACTTTAACCCCCTGAAGCCAAGAGAAATTGGAATTGGAATCCGGGGTTCTGGCGCCATTTCGGCCTTCCAGCCCAGCTTAAATCCGCGCTACTCCTCAGTTTGCGCCCGAAGAAGAGCCAGAAAGGTCGGGCCTTACATTGCTGAACTTGACTGCCCACCCACCGTTTCCGTTCAAAGGCGCGGAGTAAGTGGCGTAAATGGAAGATCCGTCCTGGAAGCTCCAGGCGAGCGCGGAAGTGACGGGGGAAGTAATCTGCGAAGCCGCATCCTTAGTTATGAAGGCCTTTAGCTTCACCTGAACGGAAGGGGGCATCGAAAGCTCCTGGGCTACGCAGGCCATAATGCCCTGCCAGCCGGAAGTCCCCGTCACGCTAAATCCGTAAGCGTTTGAGGCGCCTTCCTCGGTTAAAGTGTTGTCGCTGTTTGCGCTGGAGCAGTCCTGGGCATTTGCAAGGCGGACCTGTGCCGCCGTCTGGGAAGGGGAGGCTGCCGGAGGGTTTGAGGAAGCTTGCGAAGAATCCGAAGCGGCCTGGGAGGCTTCGGCGTTGCTGACCGTAGTGACTATCCCTAAAACCAAAGCTATGATGCAGATTACCACTATCACTACCATTCCGGCCACGTAGCTCCCCCCAAGGCTCCCCTTCGGCTTTGTTTCTTTTGAAGGAGCGGGGGCTGCTTTGGAAAGGGGAGCGCCCTCGACCGCAAGGGCGGGCGCGCCGCGGGGTATGGGGCCTCCTCCCCCTTGGGCGCCGGCTTTGGGCGCTTGCTTTGCGGTTGGGCCCGCGGCGCCTTTTTCCGCTTCTTTGCGGGCTTTTTTCAAATCGCTTCCGCACTGCGGGCAGAACTTGGCCCCCTCACCTGTTTGGGCATGGCACTTTGGGCATTCCATTTTTCGCTTTGGCTTTCTTCAGGGCTTTACCTGCGCCTAAGATCCCGGTACAGGTCGTTTATAAGGAGAGCGGCTTCCAAATCGCGTATGTCCCTCGTGACTTTCTCTGTCCTCAGCTGGGACTGAAGCTGGGTCTGCTGCATTAACTCCATCTTCCTCCTGTGGTTTTCTTCATCCCAGCACTTGCTGGCCTGGGCGAAATTGTCTGCCCTGTCCATGCGGAGCATTTTAAGCATGTAGTCCAAGGCCGCCGCGGAGGAGTACCCTTCCGGAAGGAGGCTTAAAATGGGCTCCACGTTTTTTTCCACGGGTTCGAGCTCCGCCTCTTCTTTCTTTACTTCGCTGATTTCTTCGCGGTTGTAGTAATCCTTTAAAGACAGCGCGTAAGCGCTCCTGCACATAAGTATTATGAATACCGCGGAGAGGGCTATGAAGAAAAGGCAGGCCAGGCCGACGTAGTAGCCTGTAATTATCCCTAGTATCCCGGATACGATTCCGCACCCCATGTATATCCCGGCAACCGTTTTTTTGTGGGAGGCCCAGCCTTCTATTTTTATTTTCCCGCTCCTGATTTCCCCCTTCAGGCCGTCTATGTAGTGGCTCGCTTCCGAAAGGACGCTCAAAACCTGTATGGCCCCGTCTTTTGTGGCAAGCACGGCCTTTAGCTTTTCAACATCGCTTACGTTTTCCTCTTGCACGGCTTTTATACTATCATTCAGACCAACTAAATTTGGGATTCTTTTCGCTTTGGCTTTGCCAGAGGCTGCGGTTCCCCAGCGCGAATCCATTTGTAACTAAAAGAGGATCCGCGCCCCCTCCCCCGCTCCCTTCCTGAAATTGACGCGGGAAGGCTGCAGCGCCTGGAAGGCCCCCCTTCCTTCCTATGGCTTTACGCGGATGCGGCTTCGCCTTTCCCTCCTGAATTTTTGCTTTTTACCCATAATCAGTTTCCATGTCCTAAACTAAAAGCGGCTTGGTTTTATAAATTCGGTTTTTAGGCATAAGCCCAGGAGTGTAGATGAGTTTTCGCTTCTTGAAGTGGAATGCAAAAAGGACGGGGGCTACTATCGCGGCCCTGGCGTGCGCCGTGGGCGCCCAGGCGCTCTTTCTTCCCGCCGCCCACGCCGAGGGGGCGCATGAAAGCGTTACGGTAAAAGAAGTGGACCTGGGCAGGAAAATTGCGAAAAATGGGACGGTGGAAACTAAAGAATCCGTAGTTTTCGCCGCCCCTAAAAGCATAAAGGGCTCCGATATGCGCTACGCCCAAATCGCTTGGTACAAAGCCGGGGGAAAAAGCGGGGAAATTGTCACGAAGGCTGATTTAGACAAATTGGTCTCCAAGTACCTTTCCGAAAAGGGGTACAAAAATTTTGATCGGGCTTTCCCCCTCCAGTCCGAGCTAAAACTGCAGAAATTCATTTTCTCCCCTCTGCCCGCCTCTCAAGAGGGCGCCAAAACCAAAAGCCTGAAGGCCCGGCTTTTAAAGACGGATCAGGCTTTCGCCTCCTACCTTGAAAATTTGTGCGAAAAAAATAAAATCCCTTCCTCCCCTATCCCCCTCACCTACTCTCCGACCCATCCGGCCGCCGTCGCCCCATTGGAAGCGGGAGGGTACCTTTTTTACTCTTCAAAGGACGCTTTCCTCCCCCAAGTGGTCTTTACGACGGGAGAAAAGATAAAAAACTTAAAGCAGAGCGACTTTGTGAAGCTCAACCCCGTCCCTGCCGCTAAAAAAACTCCGGAAAAGGAAAAAGGGAAAGAAGAGAAGAAAGCGGCAAAGGCAGCCCGGGAATCCAAAAAAGGTGAAAAAGGCAAATCAGGAACGCAAGGCAGGCCTAAAGCCGTCAGGAAAAAAACTGGACCGGCAAAGGAAAAATCCGAAGCCCGGACAAACCAGGAAAAGCGCGTCCAAACTCCCAAGGGAAGGCCGCAACGCCTGCGGGCGTATGAGAAACCGGCGTTCGTTGACTACTCCGCCCCCATGGTGCACGTTTTGGATACGGGCCTAAATCCCCCCGACTACCTCTGGTCCGAAAACGGAACATGGGTTACGAACCCCGAAGGCCTCTCGTTTTCGGTAGGGGAGATGAACCCCATTTCTTACCAGGTTGAAACGCGCTTTCCAAAGTGGCAGCAAATGGGCACGCTTTACGTTTACCCCAGCGCCAGTTTTGATTTCACGGTGACTCCCGGCTACGGGGAGTCGGTGATGCTAAGCACCCTCCAAGTGGGGGGAGTAAGCCTCAACGAAATCAACGGCCAAGCGGGCGCGGATTCGGTCATGGTAACTTGGGGCGGCCAGGAAGTAAGCAACTTAAACCAGAGCGTGGAAGGAAATGGGGAAAAGCAGCTGGAAGTTTCCTTATATTGGCCTGCCCTTCATTACTTAAGGTGGAGCGGGGAAGCGGTAAATGACGCCGACGGCTCTTCCGCAGGGTACGGGAACCTGAGCATTTACCACGATACCTACTTCGCACTGGATTTTATAGGCTACCTTAACCTTGATGCGACCGGCAGCGCCGAAGGGGTGTCTACGAGCGCATCCATATCCGGCGTGCAAGATTTCGACATCCCCTACACTTCCCCCCAGTCCTCCACTGCCGTTTACACAAACGGCTCCCCCAACGGATCAGGGCAAATCGGCGCTTCTTTTGCCTTAAAGCCGGAAAAAGGCTTGAATAACGCCGACTCCTATGGGAATCCGACTTCCCAAACGACAAATGCGGGGCTGTGGTGGAAGGAAGAAGCCCCCAAGGGGAGCTGCAACGGGGAGATCACGAAAGGCGCAAAGTTTACTGTAGCCACCCTCGCCGATACGCTTTACACCGGTCCCGGCTCGACCCCAAGTTCGGGGGAGATGCTTTCAAATGGGAAGGCATATTTGGAGCCTGCGGGGGGCGAAGCGCAGGATCCTCTTGCGACGGGCCCCTCCGGATCCGACTTTGCGGGCTGGTCCTTTGGCCCAAAGCCGGTGGAGTACTCCAGCGTTTACGCCGACGCTCCCATTCCTTCCCTCCAAAATAACAGCGGCCTGTTCGAGATAGGGGGGGTTAAAAACGGGGTCTATATAGTTTCCCAAACCGTCCCTGCAGACAATTCCTCTTCACTGCCCAGTTTCTATATAACCGTGAGCCACGGATCCCCAAATTCCTACAGCGATGCAAACGGCGCCTCCCACGGGATGCTGGACGCTTCCACCGGCACCCTTCAAATCACCCCCTTCTGCAAAATGAAGAGCCTGCCACTAACGGGTGGAAGCGGAACCGCTTCATTCCTGATACCCGCCGCAACCCTCATAGCGGCCGGAGGGGCGGTTTACGGAGCCTGCCTTTGGATTAACAGGAGGAAGTCGGGCAAGGGGAGGAAAGTGTAAGCCTTTTAGAAATTGGGGAGGGGCTTCCCCTTTCTTCCCCTCCTCCTGCCTTCAACTTTCCCCACCCTCTTTTGAGTTCTTTCTTTTTCTCTAGGCAGGTTGAAATGTGGAAGCTTTCGGGCGATCTTTGGTAAAAACATCAAATAATGTGGGAAATAAAATTAACGCATGCCTTACACGGGGACGCTCTGCCCCAAAGCAAGCCAACTCTTATTTTTCAGGGCTGCCAAAAAGCTTAAAAGCCGTGAAAAGAGCACCTGATTTTGACCACGTGCCATTAATGCGTTGTGGCTAATTTGAAGTAGATCCAGAATTAGGATATTTTTCTTTAAAATGCTTGTTCATCCTATCCTTCATCTCTGTACAAACATCTTTCTTGGTATCGAAACCATCGAAACCACCATTAATCCATTTTGGCAAGTCTTCTTTCTTTGCTATCTTGGTGAAGAACTCTTCCTTAAGTTTCTTGTATATTGTCTCTTCCGTAGGATTTTTATCTTCAAAAAGTTCCTCATTTATTGCCTCGTTAGCTTCCCATTTGGCTTCCTGCATTTTCTTAGGATCCCCACTTTTTACGCCATCCAAGAACTTTTCCCCAGCGGCCCTTATATTGTCTTTCGTTTCCTTGGAAAGCACCTCTACAAACCACATCAACATACCAGCCGAACAATGTTCATCCCCATCTTTGGTTAGTTCGAATAGCGCCTCAAAAGCAAGCGTTATGATAATTCCACATATGAGATAAGCATTCTCGCCCTTGAAGATGTACCAAGGCTCCTTGCCCCCGCCATTTCGATATATATTCTTGCTGTTTCGCCAGTGATTCTTAATCCACTTAATATCCTTATTTTTTATAGCTTCTCTAGCTTCTCTAGGTATTTTCGAAGTTAGTTTGTCAGGATCCATATTCTGCAGAACGGTTTCCCCGTCTTTAATGCCGGCATTTGGACTGTTCAGGGCGTCGTGCCAAAATTTATAATTTGTGTGCGCCAGCAATGCAAAATTGCCATTTTCCAAACGGACCGCTATTGTCTTATCACCATTGTAATTAGCATAGTACAGATAACATAAAACTATAAAGTCATTGTCTGTTATTTGGGGAACCTGGGGGACTTGCATTCTTAGCAAGTCGGTACGTGGAGTAAATATCATTCTAGCCTCCTTTTAGCTTTTAGGAATGACCGGCGAGTGAAGTTCTAAGTTTCGTATATCCTCCCCCCGCTTCACTCAATTTCACCCATACTACATTCTCCTTGAGCGCCGCCCCTCAACAGCCTTTCAAGTTCCAATACGCCGGGATGAAGAGAAAACATGCCGCGATCTCAAAGCCGGCAGATAAGGCTTGTCAATAGTTCTTTTCTCTTGGATTAGTGCAGTGTAATATTCGAGCCGATATAGGAATCCACGCAATTCAGCCAGGCAAAACGGGAAGAGCGGCCCGTAAGGAGGGTGTCGGGAAACTTCTTTGCGGCTTTTTTGCCAAAAGCAGCGGTTTGAAGGCCTACGAAAGTTGACTTCCCATAGGAGGCACCAGAGTCGAATACGAGGGCCCGTTCGTTGCCCAAAATGCCCCCCAGAGCGGATCTGAAGAAGTCCGCCAAAAGGAGCAACTCCACGCTCACCTTGCCATTCTGCCCCGGCCTCTTGGGAAGCCAAAAAGTGAGATAGTTCCAGATGAGGCTCCCCTCTTTAGGATTCTCCTTTCTATGCCTGGAGGGAATTGTCTCCGTATAGAACTCCCTGCCCTTGATGGACTGAAACGGGGTTCAACCTCCCCAAAATCCGCTTCCTCATAAAGTACGTGGCCGTCCAGATACTGGGTCTCATTCGCATGCCTAAGGATAAGCCCTTTGGGCGAGAGCATAGAAGTCGGAAAGTAGTACCTCCTCTTTTCCATAAGCTTTAGCCAGAGATCGGGCTCAGAGTCTTTGTACTTGTCTATCTGAATGCTTACAAAGCCCTCAAACTCGGCAGTGCTGTCCAAAGGCTCCGCATATCCCCTGTCATGCTCGGAAGTGGTGTAAGTCAGCCTGCAAATCCTGTTCGACTTCTAGCGCGGGTCGTCGCTATCATCGGAAGTCAGCCCCAGGGTAGTGAGTATTCGGTAGTTGCGCCCGCATTCGTCCCTTATGTCGGACACGGCCCTGGCCAAAGCCGTTTTGAACTGGGGCTGGGTGCGATCTTTGAAAACGGAGGAAACGGGAAGGATTAAAGAGCCTGGGACACAGTCTTTGTACCCGTTTTCAAAGGACTTGTCCACTTCTTCCTGGGGAAATCCTCTTGCGGAGACACTGCGGCGTCCTAAAGCGCGCGAGCTTTCTCCTCGGTCTCGCTCTTCCCCCCGTAATAGCGAGCAAGGTTAAAACAGCCGTCATTTCTGGACCCAGGCGTTATGGCTTTCTCGATAAGTTCGGGACTCGTAAATCCCCGGTTTTTTAGGCCTTTCCCTCCCGCGATTTACTTCCCTTCTCACGTCCTGCTGGGGCTTGTTTAATCCAATGATGGCGTCCACATCGAGCACTGGGGCGTCGTTTTCCAAGACCCAGGAGGAAGGGTCATCCACATCCGGGCCAGGGAAGTAGAAGCGGGCCACATCCTTGACCTTTTCGTCGCACATACCGTTTACCCCGCTTTTTGAAAGCTCCTCTTGCACGTATTTTTGGATGGATTTCACTTTGGAAGCGTCTGTGACGGGGTGAGAGAGCGGGGAAAGGGTGTGAACCCCAAAGTGGAAGGAAGGGAAGATAAAAACCTTGAAGGGAAGGGAAAGCAGAGGGGACGCCTCTTTTTTTCCAAGCTTCGAGAGAAGGGTCATGTCCGCCATCCTTCACTTCGCAGGGCATATGGTCCACGTTCCCCGTAGCGGCTTCCGCCTGTATAAAGTGCTCTCCGTCCCGGTAGGCCCTGACTTTGCGCCCGTCTTCAAAGGTTTTGCCTCTAAATTCCAAAGCCGTATAAGGAAAAGCGCGGGGACCAAAGCAGTGCTCCGCTATGCCTTCAGCCGTTAAAACAAATTGCCTGGGGAAGCTTATGATGCGAGGATTGGCTTTTCTGCCCCTGGGATCTCCTGGATTGGATTTATTTTCGCTCGATACCGAGGCCCCGTAGAAATGGCTCTGTATTTCAACTCCTTTTCAAAGGAGAGTCGCTCCAGCGCTTCGCGGGCGCTTTCGTAAGCCACAGCCTGCTACATGGGGTCAAGGGCGACCTTGCTGTCCAAATCTCCCCCAAGAATGCGTTTTTCTCAGAAAAACTGTTATTTTTCTGGAAAGCCGTCAGGTGTATCAGTAGGTGAGCATAATTATCCCCCTTTCTCACCTGCTCTCAGTAGAGATTGGCAGGCTTAGCATAGTTAGCGTATTGCTTTTTTAACTGCTAAGAAAAATAAAAAAATAATAAATAATAAAAAAAG
>JAFYJT010000005.1 GCA_017537945.1 Aeriscardovia sp. | reverse complement strand
TCTTCTCAGGCTACGCCTGCCCAAACCCCGCAGCCTGCCCAATCTACGCAGTCTTCCAGTTCTCAGAGCTCCTCTTCGAGTTCCGCCTCCCCCCAGGTCTCGCCCGCTTCTTCCTCCTCCGAACTTTCTGGGGAGCTTACCCCGGCTGAAGCTCAAACTTTTGCTGCAGGAGTTGCGGAAGATCAATATGGATGGGGATCCACCCAGTTTTCCTGCCTGGTAGAACTGTGGAATAGGGAATCCGGATGGATGTGGGATGCAGAAAATGTCTATTCAGGAGCCTACGGAATAGCCCAGGCCCTTCCGCCGTCCAAGATGGGCACGGGCTGGGAATACAATGCAAAGGTACAGATAGATTGGGGGCTCTCCTACATACTGGAACGCTATGGGACCCCCTGTGGCGCATGGGGCCACGAAATAACCTACGGGTGGTACTGAGTGCCTTGCATCCCAGGAGCCGGGTGGATTAAGTCCAGGGCGGACCGGTTGGGAGTTTGCCCCTCTAAACGCATGGGGCAGAACTTTATGACTGATCCACAGTTTCTTTTCCATATTGCCTCCCTGGCGCCCAAAGGAACAAAGCGCATTCTGGAAGTGGGACCTGGCCTGGGATCTCTGACATTGCCCTTATTAGGAAGAGGGTTTGAAGTAAAGGCAGTCGAATTGGATTCCCGCTTGGCGGCAGCTCTTCCCGGGACAGTAAAGGAGCTTTGCCCAGGGGCTTCAGGAGACTTTTCCTGCATCCACAAAGATGCACTAAAACTAAAACCAGAGGATTTGGGATGGGAAGAAGAATTCTCCCTCGTCTCCAATCTGCCCTATTCGGCCGCCGTCCCTATAATCCTGCACCTTCTTTCTTCTTTCCCCGCCCTCTCCTCCTTCCTCGTCCTCGTGCAAAAAGAAGTGGGAGAGAGGATGTGCGCCAAAAAAGGCGGAAAGAATTATGGAATTCCCACCCTTAAATTATCTTGGTTTGGCAAGGCGAAGATCTTGGAAAAGGTCCCCCGAACCGTATTTTGGCCAGTCCCCCACGTAGATTCCGTACTCGTAGAATTTAAAAGAGACCAAAAATTCCAGGATATGAGGGAAGAGACCTTTGAGCTTGTAGATAAGGCCTTTAACTCGCGAAGGAAAGCCCTGAAAAATTCCCTTTCCATAGAAGGCTCCATATTGGAAAAAGCTAAAATTGATCCTTTGCTGCGTCCTGAAAGCCTTTCCATCTGTGATTTCAAGCGTATAGCCGAATTATCCTGTCAGAGCGGCATACAAACTGCGATGTAAGGTTAAGTGCCATTAAAAATAAACCTGAATTTTCAAGTGGCTTGGGACGCAGGATGAAGCCTCAAAAAGGATTTGCCCATCTTCTAATCAGGATAGTTTTTCAGATCAAAAAAAGGGAAGCCCCCACTACTTATGTACCACAAGGGGAACTATTCGCCGGATTGAGGTTCAGGTGCCGTTTTCCGCCCTTCCTTTTTCAGGGATCTGAAAACATAAGCCTGACAGGGGAGGGTGAAGGCAAAGGCTACAAGATCGGCTATAGGCTGCGCTATTTCAACGCCGAGAAGGGAAAGAAAATGCGGGAGGACAAGGAGGAGGGGGACCAGCACTAGGCCGCGCCTTAGCGATCCCACCATCGTGGCAAGGAAAGGATGATCCAGAGTTTGGGAGGCCATATTGAACATAACAATCCAGGTAGTCAAAACAAGGGTGGCCGACTGCCACCTGAGGGCTTCGGCCCCAATGCTTATAACTTCTGGATTAGTTTGGAAGATGAGAATAAAGTAAGGCGCAAAAATTAGCTGGAGGGTAGAGATGAGGGCCAGGACCACGGCTATAGACCAGACAGTGATAACGTAGCCTTTGCGCACCCTGTCAAATTTTCCGGCGCCATAATTAAATCCGCATACAGGCTGGTAGCCCTGCCCCAGCCCTCCGCGCAAGGAATTTGAAAAAGTAATAATCCTGTTGACTATCGTCATTGCAGCAACGGCGGGGACGCCGAATGGGGCGGAAACTACATCGAGAATGTCCATGCCTATGGCCCGCATGATGTTCCTGAAAAAGGTGGGCATGCCCGTCGAAAAGACTGGGGCGACCCTTTTAAATTCAAAGGAACTCAGCTTTATCCTCACTTGCCCCCGAAAAAGGTAGATAAAAGCAAGAAGCAGGAAGGAAATCCCCTGGCAAATAGCGGTGGCGATGCCTGCTCCCAGCATCCCCAGGTGCATGGTAAAGATAAACAGGGGCTCCAAAAAGATATTCAAGATTGCCCCAAAGGAAATCCCAATCATGGATTCTTTAGCCATCCCTTGGAACCTGAGAACGGGGTTGAAAATGTAAGTAAGGCAGTTAAAAGGGGCGGCTATGAGGAGGGGAAGCATATAAACGGAAGCTAGGGGGACTACAGCCGAAGGCGCCCCCAACATTTTGCACACCCCCGGCCTGAAAATGATGCAAATTACTGCCAAAAGCGTGCTAAGGGCGAAAGTTACGTAGAAAGAAGTGCTTACGAGGGCTTCGGCCAGATGTTCGTCTTTTTTTCCAAGCGCGACAGACATCCTGTTTGCGCCGCCCATGCCAAGCATCATTCCGACAGATTTTACCCCCACCATAAGGGGCATCACGATTCCGGAAGCGGCGGCGGCGGCGGCGCTCAGATGCCCTACGTAGAAAGTGTCCACAAGGTTGTAGATGACGGTTATTATGTTGGCCACTATAGCCGGCCCCGCAAGCGAATAAATCAATTTCGCAAGAGGGGCGCCGATCATCTTTTCATACTTGTCCCCCCCGCGGGCGCCTACCTTTTTCATTCTCCGACCTCAAAATATTATCGGCTCATTCTAGCAAGGAGAGGATCAGTTTTCAAGTTAAATCCGTGCATATGCGGGCAGCGCCCCTGGAGGAAGGCTAATTCAGAAGGAAAATGTAAAATCTACTTGAGATTGCCCCAAGGAACTGGAAGAGGGTTACATGGCGACTAATGGACCTGACAGATCGGAACAGCAGGCCAGAAAAGAATATGTGAAAGACAGGCAAAAACTGGTCTTCCGTTTCTGCGGCATAGCCCTGGCGGTAATTCTGATAATCGCCCTGTTGGGGTATTTTGGGGTGTTTGGAATGATCGCCCCGCATGCCGTAAAAAACCAGCAAAACAACTTCGGCGTCACCGCACCATGCGCCCCCGCAGGAAGCAAAGCCCTCTCCTCTTCAGACATCACAATAGAAGTTTTAAACGGCACTTCAAAAAGCGGCCTGGCCGACGCGGTAGGGGAAGCTTTGTACTTTAGAGGGTTCAATGTGACGGGCATCGGGGACGCCAATAAAGATTCGGTCGTCCATACCACCATTTACGCCGGAAAGAACGCTCTTGCAGCGGCCTACACCCTCCGGGCCCAGCTTACCCACTCCATACTCGAAATGGACAATTCCACAAGCGGCGATGTGGTTTTGGTGATAGGCCAGGATTTCTACGACCTGAAAGACGCCAACTCGGTAACTTTGAAAGAAGGGCAGGCGCTTTCTTCCATCCAGGGATGCAAAGTGGCCTCCCAAATACAGGACAGCCCGACCATGTCTGAAATCGGAGAGGTGGTAGGGCCCCTAAGCTAAATTTGCAAATTATCGCTGGCCCAGCGCAAAAGTTCCTTTTTCGCCTTCAAGTAGCCCACCATGCCGTTCTTCATCCTGTACTCGAGCATGTGCTGGTAGGCGAGCCCGACTTCCTTTCCGGGCCTCAGCCCTAATAGGGCCATTATTTCATTTCCATTGAGCTCCGGCCTGATGGCCGACAGGTCCTCTTGCTTCTTCAGCTCCACGGCCCTATTTTCAAGCTTGTCCATGGCTTCTTCGAACTGAAGGATTTTGCGTTTGTTTTTAGTCGTGACATCCGCGCGCGTCAACATATTTAAACGCGTATAAAGGTGCCCCGCGTCGACCACGTACCTTCTCACTGCCGAATCGCTCCACGGCTCGTCCACATAGCCGTGGAACCTTAAATGAAGGCCCACTAGCGAAGAGACGTCTTCCACTGTTTTTTTGTCGAAGGACAAGGCCTGGAGGCGCTTCCTAGCCATTTTTGCGCCTACGGCGTCATGATGGTGGAAACTGACTTTCCCTTCGTTTTCAAACCTCCTGGTGCGTGGTTTGCCTATATCGTGCAGCAGGGAGGAAAGCCGCAAAACCAAATCCGGTCCCGGGACGCACCCTTCGGGCCCCGTTTCGAGGTTTATGGCGTTGTTTAAGACGGAAAGCGTATGGCTGTAGACATCCTTATGCATATGGTGCTCGTCAATTTCCATCTTTAACGCCGGGATTTCGGGGAGCACCACGTCGGCTATTCCCAAGTCCACCATCGCATTGATGCCGCAGCGGGGATGCCTTGAAAGCAGGAGCTTTACAAATTCGTCCCTGATCCTTTCTGCTGAAACTATAGAGAGCCTGGGAGCCATAGAGGAAATTGCCAGGGAGGTGGAGGATTCGATATAGAAGCCGAGCTGAGCCCTGAATCTTACCGCCCTCATGATCCTCAACGGATCGTCGCTGAAGGAAATGTAGGGATCTATAGGCGTCCTCAAAAGCTTGCGCCCAAGGTCCCTGGCGCCTCCGAAGGGATCCACAAACCTTACTTCGGGAAGCTTTATGGCCATGCAGTTTACGGTGAAGTCGCGCCTGGAAAGATCGGTTTCAAGGGTTGCGGCGCTGCTTACTTTAGGCTTTCTAGAATCCGGGGCATAGGCATCGGAGCGGTAAGTAGTGACTTCCGCGCTTAAAAAGGAGCCGTCCGGCGCCCTTTTTCTTGCCCCCAGGGTTCCAAAAGGGCGCCCCATGTCCCAGAAGCCGTCTTTTCCCCATGCCCGCAGTATGGCTTCAGTCTGCTCCACGGTGGCGGAGGTGGCAAAGTCATAATCGTGAACCGGCCTGGAGAGGAGGAGATCCCGTACGGCCCCCCCCACCAGAGCAAGTTCAAATCCCGCGCTAGAGAACATTTCTCCCAGCTGCATAATTTCAGGCTTAATTTGAAACCACACGGGAATCCCTTCCAATGAGCCCGAAGATTCTCCAAACGGGCTTCTGTATGGCGCCCTCTTCCGGCCGGTTCTGCGTCGCAGGTGCCTGCCAAAAGAGGCAGAAAAGGCGCAGACTCAGAATTTTCTGTCAAAACCTTATTTATTTTACAGAAAAAACAACTACGGTAGAATCATACACCACCACGAGGTGGCACAGAATGGATTTAGAGAGAATCTTTAGGAGAAGTCAATGCATGCTTTCAGCGGGCTGGATGTGCCTACGCCTTCACTTGTGGCTGCGCATTGCCCCAGCATCATCTCTGTATTCGCCCATTCAAAAGCTCCTCAGCTTCCCGTGGACCGCCAGTATTCAGCGGGCGGTTTAATTTTTGACGACGACGACAGAGTGGCAGTGCTGTCCAAAAAAGCCAGAAACAATCAAACAGTATGGTGCCTGCCTAAAGGCCACATAGAGAAGGGGGAAACCTTCGAAGAGACGGCCGTCAGGGAGGTGAAGGAAGAAACTGGAATTTTGGGAACGATTCTGGGATCCATAGCAACCATAGACTACTGGTTCATGAACAGCACCTACCGTATTCACAAACTGGTGCATCATTACGTGCTCAGGAGGGTATCTGGGATTTTGAGCGTAGAAGACGATCCCGACAGGGAGGCCCAGGGGGTGGAGTGGGTGGATCTGAATATCCTTCCCACCCTCCTGAGCTACCCCAACGAGCGCACGATAGTAAAGATTTACAAGAAAAAATATCGTCGCAAATGACGAAGAATGTGGCCGGAAAAATAGCGACGTTTTCCCTGGTCCCGCTCCTTCTGCTCCTGTTTCTTTCCTTCCCCCAAAAAGCTGCGGCTGCCAGCGAAAAAGTGGGGATGAAAATCATAAGCGAAAGCCCTGCAGTAGGACGAGGCGGGACGTGGGGGGCGGAAATAGAAATCAGAAATGAGTCCGGCTCGCCCTTTTTGCCCGGAATCCTTGAGGCAAGAAGCTCTAAAATCCCCGTCCCCTCCCCTTCTGCCATGAATTCATGGGCTACGGGGCACATGAACCTTGCGACCCCCATAGTGCTTGCCCAGGCCCCGACTCCCGCCTTGGCCCCCGGATCCTCTTTGAAGATCGGCCTAGAGGGATCGGAACAAAGCCTCGGATCGCAATGGGGGCCTAGGGCCCTGGAATTCTTTTTCGCCTCTTCTGATGGGGGAACGCAGATAAGCTACAACCTGAACAGCTTCATTACCGTAGTTTCGGCTTCTTCCCTCCCCTCCCTGGCCCTCTCGCTTGTGTATATAGATCCGGGCCCCGAGGAAAGCGACAGGAAGGGGGCCCAAAACCTTATTTCCACCGGCAAGGGAAAAGTCTTTCTGCAAAACCGGCCATCTTTCCCCCCCCTTTTGGCGGAACGGGAAAAAATACAGGTTATAGAAGATGAGAAGGCCGAAGAAGAGTTTAAAAATGCTTCGGCCTTAGAACAGCCGGCGCAAATCGCATTAAGCCGCCTGGGGGCAATGCTCGAACAGGCAAAAGAGTGGCAAAGCAAGGAAAATCTTCCCAAAATCCTTGTATCTTCTTCCCCTATTCCGGATTCTGAGCTCGCCGAAGGCCTTTCTTTGGGCTACAAAGCCGCCCTGGGGGCCGCGGACTCGTCCAGGAATATTTCCCTGGCCCGGGGGAAAGTTACCTTCTTGGCCTTCAACTCCCTGCTTTCGGCGCTGGCAGGGGGGGTGCCTTCCAGCGCGTGGGCGCAGGCGGAATTGACAAGCGCCGGGAGGGACGCGCGCTTTGTGGCGCAGCTGTCGGCCATGCGCGGGAGGAAGGGCCCTGTAATCGTCGAAGTCTCCCCCTCTTCGCTGCCGCTCCTCTCCTTTTTGTCTGGGGAAGGGTGGATAGACTTTAAAACTCTGCAGCAGGACTTGTCATGGCCCTGGCCTTCTGCCTCCCCCCCTCCTTCCAAAATTTCAAAGCAGGCGCAAATCCAGCCCCCCCTCCCCCTCGCCCCC
>JAFYJT010000038.1 GCA_017537945.1 Aeriscardovia sp. | reverse complement strand
TATTGTTCGTTACCGATGGAAAAGGGACCGACGTTTTCCTGAGGGAGGCGATAAGCAAATCAAAAAGCATCAAGGATGAGGCCCAAGACCTTGCAAGCCAGGCCGAAAAGGAGAAGCCCTCTCCGGCTTCGTCCGCCACTTCGGCCCCCTCCGCTTCCGCCTCTTCCCCTTCTTCCACTCCTTCGTCTGAAGCGTCTGCAAATCCGGCCGCCCCTTCGCCTTCTTCTTCAGGAGCGGCCAAAGTTGAAGCGCAAAAAACGCCCAATCCCGCTTCAGCGCCCCTACAAAACAGTGGCAAGAAAGAAGGGGAGGCCGCTTCGCCTTCGCCTTCCTCTCATGCTTCGGGTTCTTCTTCCCGGCAGGAGCCCAAAGAGTCAAAAGCGAAAGAAAAGAAAGCGGGCTCCAATCTTGCCGCCGCGCCCGATCCCTCCAAATCGGAAACGGACAATCAGAACGCGCCTAAAAATTAGTTTGCGGAATTTAACGTTTAATGCCTGCCCTTTTGCCAGGTCTGCCCGGGCTTGGAAAGCAAAGAAGGCGGGAGGCGGCGCGGGAATTGAATTATTTTGATTTGCCTGTATACTTGTTAGCGGAACGTTTGGTTTCCCAGTTGGGGCTATAGCGCAGTTGGTAGCGCACCTCCATGGCATGGAGGGGGTCGCCGGTTCGAATCCGGCTAGCTCCACTTTTTTATGCCCCGCAGCCGCAAAAGTTCAAAAGGTAGAATCAAATTATGACAATCGCATGGCTGTGGAGGACAAATGAGACTCGCTAAAGTGGCAAAGATTGCAGCCGCGATGGCATCTGCCGGCTTCCTCTCCCTTCTGGCGGCGTGCGGGAACGGATTGGAAGGAGCCGCGCAGTCCACAGGCCCCACGGTCACTATAGGCGTCAGCACCGATCTTCCTTACCTAAGCCTCCAGGAGGGCGACAAATACTCTGGATTTGATATCGATGTGGCAAAGTACGTGGCGCAGAAACTCGGATACTCCTACAAACAGATAATATGGAAGCAGGTCCCTCCGGGGCAAAGCGCCTCCGATCTCAACAGCGGGGTGGTGGGCATGGTTATAGGGGGCTACTCCATAACGGCCAAGGCCAAAGAGGATGTCGACTTTGCAGGGCCCTATCTTGTGCAGAAACAGAAGCTCCTGGTAAGCGACAGAAATAAATCTATAACTTCCCTGCAGGATTTAAGCGGGAAAAGCGTATGCGTGCAAGAAGGCTCGGCGGCCGAAAGCGTTATTAAGAGCGCCTTGGGGCCGGATGTGGCAGTCCACACCCTCCCTTCCACCCCGCAGTGCGTTACCGAGCTTTTTGACGGGACCGTGCAGGCGGTCAGCGCCGGCGGAGTGCTTTTAAGCGCCTTAAACAAGTTCAAAGGAGGAGGCTACCTTAAAGTCGTGGGCAACGGGTTTGCCACGGAATACATGGGGATTGCCGTGAAAAAGAACTCACCGGGGCTCGTATATCAAATAAACCAGGATATAAAGTTGATGATAACTTCAGGAACGTGGAAGCGCGATTTAGAGGCCACGGTAGGGCAGACGGGCTATAAGATAACCCCCTACAATGCGCCCGATGCAATTTCGGCCCAAGACAGCCAAGAAACAATAAGCGAAGGGACAGTAAAAAATGATTGAAACGCCCTCTTGGAGGTATACGCCGGCCCTGGCCGAGAAGATAGAGCTTAAGTGGCAGAAGAAGTGGGCTGAGGAGGGGTGCTTTTACGCGGCCAACGCCGAGGGGACGCTTACGGACGGACAGGGTCGCCTCGCCGGAGAAAGAAAGCCATATACCGTCCTGGACATGTTCCCCTTCCCTTCCGGAAAAGGGCTGCACGTCGGCCATCCTTTGGGATACATAGCCACGGATTTTGTTTCGCGCTTCAAGCGCATGCAGGGCTACAACGTGCTGCACGCGCTGGGCTTTGACGCCTTCGGCCTTCCGGCCGAGCAGTTTGCAATAGCTACCGGGCAGCATCCGCGTAAAACCACGGAGGAAAATATAGCCAACATGCGCCGGCAGCTTTCGCGCCTGGGCCTTAGCTTTGACCCGCGCAGGAGCTTTGCCACCACGGATCCGGAATACATGAAATGGACGCAATGGATTTTCGCCAGGCTCTATTCTTCTTACTACGATCCGGATTTTCGCCGCCCCGACGGGAAAAAAGGGTGCGCCCGCCCCATAAAGGAACTCGTAAAAGAATTTGAAAGCGGCAAGAGGAAAACAGAAAAGCCGTGGGAAGAAATGAGCGAAAGGGAAAAAAGCGAACTCCTAAACTCTTTCCGGCTGGCCTATATTTCAGACTCCTTCGTGAACTGGTGCCCCGGGCTTGGGACGGTTTTGGCAAATGAGGAAGTGACCCGGGAGGGAAAGAGCGAACGGGGCAACTGGCCGGTCTACAGGAAGAAGCTAAGGCAGTGGTCCATGAGGATCACCGCCTACGCCGATCGCCTTTTGGAAGATCTTGACGGGCTTGACTGGCCGGAGACGGTAAAGGCGATGCAGAAAAATTGGATAGGAAAATGCGAGGGCCTCAAAGTGGCGCTTGAAGTGGCAGGGAAGGGGGTGGAAGCATTCCTTCCTTCCCCGGCCCTCTTCTCCCACCCTTCCTTCCTGGTCCTCCCTTCTTCCATGGCCCCCCAGCTTCCTAAAGAGTGGCCCGAAGGGACCAAAGAAAGCTGGAAGCAGGGCGCCACCTCCCCGCGCGCCCTTTTTTCCGCGTTTAAATCCTCCCATCCTTATCCTCTGGCCCACAGCATGGACGGCATATTTTCCGGCATATTTTCCAACGTGGCTGGAAAAAACGTCCCCGTATTTATTTCCGACTATGTTTCCGAGCCCCATTTGGGGCTCGAAGGCGAAGAAGACGCCAAATTCGCCAGAATTCACTCTATAGACCAAAACCCCCTCCCTGCCGCCTTTGATTCCCAGGAGGAAGCCATAAAGAGGGCCGAGGAAGGAGGGCTGGGGCAGAGGGAAGAGCGCTACAGGCTCCGTGACTGGCTTTTCTCTCGCCAGCGCTATTGGGGCGAGCCTTTTCCGATAGTCTACTCAGAAGACGGAACGGAGCATCTGCTGCCCGATTCCTTCCTCCCGGTCAACCTCCCCTCCCTGCCCGATTACAAGCCCAAGAGCTTCGATCCGGAGGATTCGTCCTCCCTTCCCGTGGCCCCCCTGGCCCGGAACGGGGACTGGGTGGAAGTGGAGTTGGATTTGGGGGATGGCCTTAAAAAGTACAAGAGGGAGACGAACACCATGCCCAACTGGGCGGGAAGCTGCTGGTACTATTTGCGCTACCTTTCCCCCAGGGACGACAATCACTTTGTAAACCCAGAGGAAGACCGCTACTTCCTCTCCCCCTTCCACAACAAGGAATCTGACGAATTGGGGGGAGTGGATCTGTACGTAGGGGGGGTGGAGCACGCGGTGCTGCACCTCCTTTATGCCAGGTTCTGGCACAAGGTGCTTTACGATCTAGGCTACCTTTCCTCCAGGGAGCCCTTCTACAAGCTTTTTAACCAGGGGTACGTGCAGGCGTACGCCTATACCGACAGCCGCGGCCAGTACGTGCCCGCGTCCCAAGTAGAGTGCAGGTTCGAAGGCGGGGAAGAAGCCTTCTACTTTGAAGGTAAGAAAGTAAATAGGGAATTTGGCAAAATGGGCAAGTCCCTGAAAAATATGGTCACGCCCGACGAAATGTACGAGGCTTACGGGGCGGACACTTTCCGTGTCTATGAGATGAGCATGGGGCCCCTGTCGGAATCCAGGCCCTGGAACCTGAAAGACGTGGCGGGATCGCAAAGGTTCCTGCAGAGGCTGTGGAGGAACATAGTAAGCGAAGATACGGGGGAAGCATGCGTTTCGGAGGAAATGGATGCAAAAACCCGAAAACTGCTGAATAGGACGATAAAAGGGGTAAGCGAGGATATGGAAGAGATGAGGCCTAATACTGCCATAGCCAAGCTAATCGTACTGAACAACCATCTTACTTCCCTTCCTGCCTGCCCCAGGGAGGCGGCCGAAGGGATGGTAAAGATGCTTTTCCCCATAGCTCCGCATATATGCGAAGAGCTGTGGGAAAGGCTGGGCCACACTTCAACCTTGTCTTTCGCCCCTTGGCCGGAAGCGGGAGAAAGCGCGGAAGAAGAAACGGTGGCGGTAGTGCAAGTCGACGGGAAGGTCAGGTGCCGCCTCTCCGTCCCGGCCGGCATCGGGGAAAGGGATCTTGAAAGGCTCGCCCTTTCCCAGGAGGCCGTAAAACAGTGGCTGGGAGGGCAGGAGCCCCTCAAGGTCGTTTGCAAGCCGCCTAAGATTGTTTCTCTTGTGAGCCGCAAGGGGGGGAAGGAAAAGTAATGGCCTCCATAGTGCTCGCCAGGGGAGTGGCGGGGGAACTTTTCGATTGCGATTCTCCGCAAGGGGGCCCCACTTCGGAGCGCCACTTAATCTATATGGATCCCAATCTTTTCCAGGTAAGCTGCTTTGATCTGGGTTTTTCCAGGGGGGACGGCTTTTTTGAAGCTGTGAGCGTGATAGACGGCAAAATTCCGGTTTCACTTCAGCTCCATCTCGAAAGGCTGGCGGCCCACACTAAGACCCTGGAGCTGCCCGCGGCAAAAATAGAGGCCTTCAGGGAAGCGTGCCTGGACGTTATAGGCAGGTATGAGGGGGACAGCAAGGATCCGATGCTCAGGATTTTTATTTCCCGCGGCCTCGACCCCAAAACGGGGATCGGAAAAGAAAACAAC
>JAFYJT010000037.1 GCA_017537945.1 Aeriscardovia sp. | reverse complement strand
TCCCATTTGAATCCACTGTGAGGGTGGAGGCAGCGGAAAAGGAATCGAATTTTGGCCCGGAAGCCGGGTCGTCAATCGAAAGGGAAGAGCCCCCTACATACCCTATCTGGGAACTAGCCTTGCTCGGGGCCGAAGTTACGTACCAGTTATAGGTTATAAGGAGCTCGGAAGGGTTGGAGGCATGCTGAGCGATGTATGCCAAATCCTTGGGGGTGAGCAAAATTGCCGCAGCGCCATCCTTGGAATATACGCCGGCCGATGGGAGGGAAGAGAGGGGAAGGCCGTTTATGGAAAACGCTTCCGCGCCCGAGTCAGCATCGTAACTATAGAAGACCAAAGAGTCGGAGGCGGACTGCATGGCGGAAATCTGGGCAGAAGAGGGGAAGTCGGCCTCGGCTTCAAACTTCATGGGGACGCCCAGGGTCGCCGTGGCCTTCGAACTTTCCACGGCGCCATCCGGCTGCACTACTCCGGCTGAATCCAGATTGAGGGGCGAGAGGGCCGAAGCAGTGGCGGAGGCGGGCGTGGAAATTTTGTAGACGCTCGAAGAATAGGTGGCGGCGGGGCCGGAAGTCGTGGCCTGGGTATAAATATCCCCTCCGGCGGCGCTGGTGCTGTTAAGGGTCACAAGAAATGTGATTTCAAAGGTGTCGAAGCCTATTGGAGTGGTATCAAATCCCCATAGGCTTGAGTCGCTCACAGCCGATCCCGTCCACGTATTGTCCCATGAAACTGAAACGGAGGCGGGAGTCAGGATCGAGCCCCCGTAATCCTGCCCGTTCGAATAGGGAACTCCCGTATTGAAGGAAGACGCACCAGTGACAGGAGGGATAGAGAAGAGGGAGGTGACAGGCTCGCCTGTCGTAAGGTCCGTCACTTGCACATCGCTTATATCGTATTTATCAAGATTTGGGAGAATAGGCTGGAAGGATTCATATTCACCCAAGGAAGTGTCCTTGCCGCTTATGCTGCTCCAAAGCGTGTTTAACACTCTCCCGTTGTATTGAAAAGCCCAGCCTGGGACGATCATGGAGACGGTGGAGCTGTCAGGGAGGGAAGAATGGGATGTGGAAGGCATTATGGTGCCTTGCGAAGGAGCTTTCTCCGAAATGGGGGTTACTGCAAAGCACCAGGTATCGCTGTGGCTCTTTAAAGTAAGGGAGCCGGTCGAAGTGCCCTGCACGACGGCGCACACTTCCGACTCATTTGAAGACCCGGTTACATCCACATCATCTTCAAAGCTAAATGTGGTTTGGGCAGGCAGGGCGCCCCCGCCGCCGATAGTCAAATCAAGGGTGCGCCCCCCGTCGCCGGTACCTCCTGACACCTGTACCCCCGGGCCCGAAGTCTGGTTCCAGTTCCAGTTAAAGGATGCGTTCGGGGCTCCTTCAAGCGATACCTTGAGGGTCATTGAAGAAACGGAGTCAGGACCCGTTTCCATGCTGAAGTTTGCCTGGTCGGCCGATCCCGGGCTTACCACGACTCCCGGAATCATGCCTCCGGCCGTCTGACCGGAATCCCCCCTCTGGCCCGTACTCTCCTCGTAACCCTTGGAGAAGTTCAGGGACGCCGGCTCTGACTTTATTGCATAGGCCCTTTGGGTAATTCCTATGAGGTTCAGAGAGTTTATCTTTCCAGCTTCGGCCTTCATGGAGTTTAGGTGGCTGGATTCAATCTGATTCAGGGAGTATAGGGTGGAATAAAGCTTCTGCTTCTCCGGCGTCTGGTTCGCTTTATCCCAGACTATTATCCATGGATAGTGGTTCAGGGCCGGGTCTTCCCATATGACGTCGGAAGTGTGGTAAGTAATGGAATCCCATATGTAGGAAGGGTCCAACGTATAAGATTTTCCGCTCGTAACGGTATTCCATGAGGACTGGTACTCACTGCCGTAGTCTTTGCCAAGCATATTCTGGGGAAAAGCTTCGGGGTACACAAGCTGGCCCGTGGACGTGTTTTTCATGCAGATGATTTGTATTGCAAAAATCCTTGCCAGCGGCGCGCCCTGTACGATACCTACGCGATTGTCATAATCCTCCAGCATGCTGTTTACTTCGTTTGCAATTTCCGTTTTTGCGGCAGTGGCTATACTGATGCCCTTCCCTTCAAGAAAGGAGATAACGGCATCCGGAGTGACGGACGGATCCTGGGCATTTGCCGGATCCGAAGTATTGAGGAGGTTGTTTGCAACATATGTCTCCACTTTGTAAGTCCAGCCGCTAAAAGAACTGGGGATGCCCGTCAGAGCCGTGGAAGGCGAAGGGGAGGGGGAAGTTGAAAGATTGGTGGCAAACGGGGAATATGGTTTTGAAGCAGAGCCTGGAGCGTACATCCCTTCAGCTACAACCCCACCCTCCGCCTTGCTCTGGCTTGCGGCCTTGGATCCTGTTTTCCGCGCCTTTTGGACTTCCTTCAAAGGATTGGAGGCGCTTTTGGAAGATGCGCGAGAAGACGCATGGACGGTATCTGCATTGGCTACGGCGCCTACGCAAAAAGTTCCCACAAAGAAAATTGAAAGCAAAATAGACAGGATTTTCCTGGGCATATTTCTCCTCCATGGACTCTCGGCATACCGAACCAAATAGTCCGCAAACAAAAAGCATAAGCGGGAGCTGGGGCAAGCTATGGGCTGCGGGCGCCCCCCGTATCGGCAAGGTGCGTTCCTGTCTCAGGGGAGCTATAAGCCCCTTGGGAGGCAGGCTATGCAGCCTTCCCAGGACGCATGCAACAATAGGAACCTCACGGCCTAAGCGGGGAATGAGTCGTTAAAAATCCAGCCTGTTGCTCAAGCGAATTGGGGGAATAGTGAATCCTCGTCTCATGCTCTTTTTACAGGCACCCAGCTGAACGTGAATCAGTAGATCAGAGAACAATTGTACTTCACTTCGAATCTAAACTTGACATAATCTAAATCGCTATACAGGCCCTGCCCCGCCTTAAGGCAATCTTATAAGCATCCATCCTAAGACGACGGCGTATTAGGCAGGCCATTCAAAGGAGGAAATTGAACTTAGGGGCGTAGGCATTCGAGGTTCTCTGCGCAAACAAATTCCACTATCAACGGCATAGCTTCTGGGGATGAGCTTGCGGCATAACGTCCATTGGGAATCCCTTCTTGAAGGGCGGGTTGTTTGGAATCTGCAACCCTCCTAATTGCATAATTTGCCAAACCTCGTTTCTATCGCCTGCCTTTGTGACGGGTATTTCTAATCGACGCCAAAATGGGAATGCGCAAGCAAGGCTTATGAAAGGAACTTGTTTTCCTGAAAACCTCCTGCCTAATTGTAAGCAGGGTGGCGCTGGCAATACTTCTTGCCGCCCTGCCTGTGCCAGAACCCTTTAGGCAGCTGCGCCAAGCTTGCAGCTCGGAAACGGCTATCGCTGCGTATCTTGAACTCCGTACACAGCTTTTTTCTGTGTGCCCTAAACTTTGCCCATTACCTTCCCCGAAGATTAAACTATCAGTATGCGCAGTGCCATATTCAAAAGATGCAAAAAGGCGCTAGGAGCTGTCGCTGCGGGCGCCCTAATAACTGGAGTTACCACATTTTTGGGATCTCCTTTGGCGCACGCAGGCACGGTTCCCGCCCCAGGTACGGGGTATACCTCCCAAGGGGCGTCAAAGTTTGGCATTCTCCCGACTGCAAACGGCTCACAGCTGGGGTTGTATTATATACAGCATTACAGGCATCCCCACTCGACTTATTACCCCTTCATGAATCTGAAGTTTTCCCAGGGGGCTTTGACGATTTACTATGTAGGGTTTCCCAACTCTTCCAACACATGCCAGGATGCGAGCGAGCCCACGGCAGGATGTGTCGGACAGGACGTAGGAAGCGGAAACGTTAATATAAACATCATGGCATCCTCCGGTGGAAGCTCAGTGCCAGTCCAATATTCTTATAACGTCCCCTCCAACTTCACCTCCGCCAATCCCGGAACGGTAAATACTTATACAATACCCCTTACAGAGGCCGCAGCCGGATACAACATTACGGGCTTTTCAATCCAGTATTACGGAGGCTATCTGCTGCATAGCTATGGACAGAACACTACGGCCTTCAGAGGCGATCAGGATACGTTTAACTCCGCCATGGATCTTGGAACCACGGTTGTGCAGGCTGACGGGAGGGAATCTCAGACTTCTCCGCTTACAACCTATAGCAGCATCAACTACTTCAATGTAGATTCCAACGGGAATGCGTACGAAGTAACGCCTTCAGACGAGTCTTTGACCTTTAAGAACGGGGCGGTAATAAATTTCTACCCGGCAAGCGGGATTTTTGACATCCAAAGAGGTTCCGGCTCTACTGAAGCAGGCGTGAAAGTGATTTCCACTTCGGGAAGCGAAGTGTCAAATCTTTCTTTAAACGACACGAGCTTTAACAACGCATTCAACCTGGGGGACAAAGTTGAAATTTTTGCCACTTCCTCAAACCCTATAACGTCCGAAGCGTCTCTTCCGCCTTCGGGAAGCGGGGACAGCGCCGTCACCCTTTCCTCGTCCCAGCTCTCCAAAGAAGGGTGGAATTTAACTGGGGACAATATCCTGATAAACCGCGACGATGCCGTAAAACTTTACTGGACCCCCTCTTCCGCGAATCTTCCAACTTACAGATACATGCTCTTCAAGTACCTCGGGGACGAAAACTTCAATACCCTGCGCACCCAATATCCCGCCTTTTTCGACTGGCTTTGGAAAAGCCCTGAAGCGCTGAATGAGTTTCTGACCTCCGGTTACGCCTCCCAGAGCTCTATCGGACCCATGAGGGCTTACCTCTGGGATGTCCGGCTGTCCAACAGCTACAACTCAACAACAAACATTTTGGATACTGAAAGCCCTTCCGCCGAGCTCAGGGCCCTTGAAATCTGGGGGAAGATTTGGAGGGAGTACCCGGCCTCAGAGACAGGCGAGGATCTGAAGATTGCCGTGGCAACCTCCCTCGACTTTGCAAGCAATGTCCTGGGGGATATTTCCGGCAAGCCCATAGATCCCGTGGGAAGGTATGAAATTTATGCCCAGGCCTACGCTGACAATACCCTCATAAGCAACTTCTCCGATTACAGCGCCCAAACGCTCAGAGACGTAGTGGATGACAGAATCAGCAATGCCAGTTTGAAATATCTTAGATCCTACATCCTCGGCCATGAGCCCATGTTCTTCACGTGGCCCGTAATGACAAATCTTGGGTACTACCTTTTAAGGTATACCCCCTACAGCCCGTACACCGACGTCTTCTCCGGCGGATTCTTAGGGCCTGACGCCTCAATATGGAACATTATGCGATATGCCGGGGTATGCGGGACGAATTCCAATTTCAGCCTGTTCCTCTTGAATGCGCTTGGAGAGGCGGGCTATGCTACAGGCGAACCCTCGCACTGCGCCTACATATACCTCTACCAGGGAAACTGGTATCTGGGATTTGCAGACTCTGGGTGGGCCGGAACGGAATTCGGACCGTCCGCCATTCCGCTTACGCTCGCCGGCACCCAGCTGAACGCCAACCCATACTCTAAAAACCAGTCCTACCTTCTCACCTTTGAAGCCGAAAGCGACATGTCCCAAGGGCGCTACGCCGAGGCCCTTTCAAACTTAAAGCAGGCGGTGAGCATAGCGCCGGCAAACATAACGGCGTGGCAGCAATACGTGCAGGCCGCGAACCATCTGAAAGAAACGAGCGGTCTGGCAGCGAAAATACAAACCACCTTCAACTCGCTGTATAAGAAGGCCCCTTACCAGCCCTTCGCCGAGTTTAACAACAACAACCTTCCGTACGGATACAGCCTCATTTCTTACAGCCTGACAAGCAAAATAAAGTCCTGACTAAAGCCTGAAGGGTTGAGCGGGGTTACTCTCCAAAAAATCTAAAATCTGAAAAGATTGCCGCCCCCGCCTTAAATTTAAAAACCCTAAAAGACCGAATTGCCAAATTCCTTTGTATATAAGATTCGCACTTCCTGAACTCCTCCCAGCTTCCCCTCAACGCCTTTGGGGGGCCTGCTTAGGCCGTGGGACAGCCCGAGCATTTCGCCTATCTCTACAATAACCAGCGGAAGCTCGGATACCGCGTTGCCGCCCGGAAGTCTACGGGGGTTATAATTTTTGGTTATAATATCCCCCCAAGGAAGCCCTTTTCCCGCGCTGAATTATGAAGAATGTACAGATAGCTGCTGGAATTACACAGACTAGGCAGCCTATACCCCAAAATATCCCTAAGAGCACTGCCACAGCAGCACATGTCACTCCAATAACTGCACTAATTGTGACACCATCCTCAGTTGCAAATTCCCAATGATGAATTTCTTCCCTATTGGAATTTATTTCCTTTTGCAAATCACTTACGTGGGTCTGCTTATTAGAAATAGTAGTTTGAATGTTTTCGAGCGAAATCTCAACGGCCGTCAATGCATTTTCAGTACCTTCCTGCGTTGCAAAGATAGTCTTCATCTGGGGCACGGTAGGAAGCTTTACCTTGGAACAATCTATCTCTTCCATAAATCCACCTAATACTAAATAAAGCTTTATACAGCTGAGTAATCCTCAACTGTTGTTATACTGTATACTCATTTAACAAAATTCGTTCCTAATTCGACATATTCTGGAGGTTTTGAATCACTTCTACAAGCGCATTTTTGGTAGTTTCAATGTGCGCCGCATTGACGATGGAAATAATGAGGACCACCAGAGCGCAGATCCCGATTATGATTACCCAGATTTCTATCGCAGTCAGCTTCCTATGGTTTTTTTGGAGCCGCGCCGGGAACAAAGGGCCCCGGACGGGGCCAGGACGCCTTTATTCTGAGCCTCAGGCTGGCTCTCCGGCGAAGTGGCCGCGGGCTGCACAAGACCCGCATTTGCTTCAAGCTGCCTCAGCGGAAACCCGCAATTTGGGCATGGCAATTAGTGCATACCATTTTCCTACCTTTTCCGCCGCGGCTCGCTGTCATACGGCATCTCGTTCCTCATAGGCCATAGTGCTATAGGTATAATTCTAGTTTGTAAGATGTGGGCTTGACTTAGGGTCCGCGGTCAATTTGCAAGCTTCATAAAAACCAAAGCCGCTCGGACTTCTGCGCCCCAGCGGGGCTTGCCACTCGAGCGAGAGGTACTTTTCTATGACGGTTCCGGTTTCGGATTTGCCTTCCGAGCAAATAGGGTTTCCCGGAATCCTCATAGTGGACGGCAACTGCTTTCTCAGGGCGCGGTTTGACGCGCTGGCGAGGAAATCAAAGCTAAAGGGCGGAAAATCCAGCGCTCCAGAACTTTTTTCAGGCATTCGGATGTACCTTGAAAACCTTAAAAACAGAGTTGGGGCGAAAAAATCCATAATCCTCTTCGACCTCGGGCATTCGGAATACCGCATTCGCCTCTTCCCGGATTACAAGGGCAACAGGCCGGAAAAGTCTGAAGAGCTTCTTTCATTCCTCAAATCCGGGAGAATTTACTTTAAGAACCTGATGAAAAGCGACCCCATGCTATGGCAGGTAATGATGTTTGACAACATGGAAGCCGACGACATAGCGGCCTTCCTCGTCTCTTCGTTTTCCGCCCTTCCGGATCTCCGCCTCTGGCTGGTCAGCTCCGACCATGACTGGTTCCAGCTCCTGGAAGGGGGCAGGGTTCTCCAGGTGCGCTACAGCACCGGGTACAAATCCAGCCTCGTGTGGAGCGAAAAGGACGCCGACCAGTACTTCGGGCTCCCCTGCAGGCAGTGGCCGAAGCTCTCGGCATTTATCGGGGATGGAAGCGATCACATCCCCTCTACCGGAATTTGGCCCAGGACCGCCCACGCATGGCTGTAAAAATACGGATACTGCCTGGAATCAGTATTTGAACACGAGCCGGAGGCCAAGGCGAGGGAAAAAGAAATAAAGCGGAACTTCGAGCTGACGAACCTCAACGGGGAAATAGCCGCAGAGAAGGTAACCCGGGAAGAGGCGGAGTATCTTTTGGCCTGGGCCGAGGCCTGAAAAAGAGAGACCTCCCGGCCGTGGCTCTCCAAAGTTTGACTGAATTTCTCTAGGATCCTTAAAGCAGTCGGCGCTCCTTGAACTTGCCCACTCAAAGCGGGCGCTTGAAGGATGCATCCAAACCAGTCGATTCGGGACGGCGCCTGTTGCCGGAAGCCTCCCGCCCGTCTTGGAAATCAGTAAAATAGGGTAAAAGAGAAGCAAGAAGGGGAGAAAGCCACACACCACTGGATAACTTATCTTTATAGGATAAAAAAGCGGAGAATTCAGTGATTAATTCCAAAGGGAAGTTACAACAAAGGCTGGAAAGTGAAAATAAAATGAAGGTTGATGAAAAGAACTTAATAGATCTACTAAAATCAGCAAAGGAATTTAGTATACCTCCCTTTCAGAGGAGGTATGAATGGGGAAAAGAACAATGCCAAATCCTATTTGGAGATATCTCTAGAACTGCCAGTAATGATAAGGGGCATACTCATTACTTTGGAAGCTTTATAGTTCATTCTGACAATCCGGCTAATTCAGAAGAACCCTATAGAATACTTGATGGACAGCAACGCATAATGAGTTCTATGCTTTTTCTGGCCGCTTGCAGACATTCCCAACATTTTTCTGACAGATTGAAAAAAGAAATTAAAGAAATAATATTTATTAAAAACGACAAGACTCGGTTACAACAGCAAAATGATCTAGATCAAAAGATCTATGAAGAAATTATGCGCGATGAAAAGGGTTCGGGGGAAAAGAGCCCTCTCTCGACTAATTACAACTATTTCTGTGAAAAAATTGAGGAGTTCTATCAAAAAGAAGGAGATTTGAATTGTCTTTATGAGAAAGGTCTAAAAAACTTTCATGCTCTTTTTCTCGAATTTAACCAGTCTGATGAAGACCTGCAAGAGGTATTCGAGTCTATTAATTCTACAGGGAAACCCTTGTCACTCTCAGACTTAGTTCACAATTACCTTCTAATGAAATTAGACGATGATCAGCAGAGGAACTGCATCAGGGACTGTTGGAAACCAATCGAAACTAAGCTGTTTGATGAGCAACATAGTAGATCGATAATTCCAGAATTTATCCACGATTATATGCAGTCCACGGAGTACAAGGGAGAATATAGGTGTTACTGTAAACCTTCAGCTTCAAAAAATCAGGAACTTTATTACTACTTCAAAGATATTTTTCCAATCAAAGATTCCGAAGAATCTACCAAAAACATAAAAAATCTTAAAATGGCGGCAGATAAATATGAGGAAATTTACTTTCCTGAACGTAATTTATTGCCCGAAGGTACACTGAAGAAAAATGTGCTTAAAATCAAGCAAATACTCCTAGATTTAAAGGTTATAGAAGCTACAACCGCTTATTCATTCCTTTTAGCGCTTCTTTTGAATGAAAAATTCAGCCCTGACGATATCGCATCAATCCTAGAACCTATTGAATACTATTTTCTACGCAGGCGAATATGCGGTTTGAGCGGATCGGAAAATAAAGAGTTTCCTCCCTTGACAAAGGAAATTGCAAGACTTGCAAATGAAAAGGATAAAGGCCAGGCAATGTATGGAATTTTATGCAGGTTAAAGAATTCTGCAAGGTTTCCTGATGACGATGAATTTGAGCACCATTTGCGTGAGGAAAACTTTTATAAATCAAGTAAAAAGGAAAAACTTTTTCGCCTTCTTTACCAGTTGATTTGTAAAGAGATCTCAGGGAATCGTCCTATTAAACAATCTAGGAATGACTTGCAGATAGAGCATATTATGCCACGGAAATTAAATCCGGAATGGAAAGAAAAGCTCGGTAAAGAGGCTCAAGACACATCACGAAGGTGGGGCAATAATATAGGGAATTTGACATTAACTAACGAGAATCAGAAACTATCCAATAGCTCCTTTGAGGAAAAAGTGGAAATATATCGAAAGGAACTAAGAATGGCTCCCTCTGATCCAGTTTTGTCGTGCGATCACTGGGATTGCACAACAATCAAAGAGCGTCAAGATTGGATAGTTAGACAAGCTTTAAAAGCTGTCCCAAAAGAGTCAGTCCAGAATTGCAGTTCACAAGATTCTAACTCCTATGAGGGAAAACCTTCCCTTGCAGATCTTGTTAATAAAGGTCGCCTTCAGCCAGGGCAACTCATTACCGCAACATCCAAAAAAGGCACCAGCGTTAACGGAATACTAAATCCCGATGGAACCATAACCATAAATGGGAAAAGATACAGTAGCCTTTCAGGGGCCTTCAAAACGGTTGCGCCTATTTTAGGCGTGTCTAGCAACGCGAATGGTTGGGCTAAATGGAAGATAGAAGATGGGCGCACTTTGGGTAAAATAAGAGAATCATATAAAGATTAATCTCCCAGGCTGAAGGTTTTTCCTTTTCGCTATATCCTCTCTTTCCTTATCACAAAAAATGTAATTACTTTGCCTGTGACAATCTTTCCCTAAAGGCCTTCATAATTTAAACCTTCAAAATTCAAGTTGAGAATCCGTTCCGTCCACAATGGTATTGATTTTCCGTACCTTTTCACTCCAATTATGACTTCAAAATCTTTGATCCCTCAACTTCCGAAGTTGCTCGATATAGAAATAAACCATTATCATCATGTTCGTCTAGTCAGTACTTTGTCTAATATATTAGACAAATATATTGGCATTTGAATTTTCTTGTGGAGACACTCAAAGGAAAGGGATGGTGATCCGCATCCACCAAGCAAAATAAACGGATTGCGCTTCAGGGAAGAAAAGCCTGCACTTTACGGAAAAACAGATCTGCGCAAGTTAGCTTCTTTACAAGCGATCAGGCGGTTCCCGCACCCCTTTTACCCCCCCTAAGAAACCGTGAGATCGCAACTCTGTAATCTACAGATCTGAGACTTACCGCACTTTTTCACTCCGCAATACACCGCAAGGGGCGATTAAAAGAGTTGCATTAACTTTTACCATTAGAATTTAGGCTTATAGAATAGAAAACGTTTGCATAAAATCCGGCGTTCTTACTTGGCCGACCCTAACGGGGGTAATATGACTTTTCGCTTTTTAAGAAACCACATGAAGCGCGTGGGGACAATCTTCATCTCCCTGTCGTGCACTCTGGGCGTATCGGCGTTCTGCATGCCCGGATCTGCCCATGCCGATGAAGTCGCCGGCAGCGAAAGGTAAAAAAAGTCGACCTCAACAAAAAAGTCTTGAATGGGATTGTGGAGACGAAGGAGTCTGTGATCTTCGCAGCTCCAAGCAACATAGAGGAAGCCCAAATGCGGTACATCCGGATTGCCGGATACCGGACTGCACCGTCGGGAAAAGAGGGCGAGCTATTTTCCGGGGCCAAGATAAGCGGGCTTATTTCAAAGTACCTGGCTGAAAATGGCTATAAGGAATTTAACCCGAAGAATCCCTTAGAATCCGAGTTGGAAGCTCAAAAATTCATCTTCGCCTCCCCAAAGCCTGATCCAACCCCGAAGGCCGCGGCGGATGAGAAAGCCGAAGCCTCAAAGTCCTCCCTGGCTTTCGCCTCATATCTGGTCAAGGAAGCTAAGGCCAAAGAAGCGGTTTCCGCGGCCCTTCCCCTCACCTACTCCCCCACCCATCCGGCAGTCGTGGCACCCTTGGAAGCCGGAGGGTACGTCTTTTATTCTGCAGATGGCGCTTTCGCGCCGCAGATCGTCTTTACCAAGGGAGAAAAGATAGCGAACTTGGAGCAGGAAAACCTAGTGGAACTAAACCCCGCTAAAGAGGAAGATTCGCTAAAGGATCCTAAAGCCAAAAGCCTTTCAAAAGATTCCAAAAGCCCAACGCGAAGTCCAAAGAGTTGGAAACAAAGCCCAAGGCTGCCGTCAAAAGCAAAGCCAAGGCCGCAACGGAGGTCCAAAAGTCCAACCTGGCCAGCCTCGGCGCCCCGATAATGCATGTCCTCGATGCCGGACTCAGTTCCCCTGACTACCTCTGGTCGGAAAGCGGGACATGGATATAACTAATCCGGAAGATCTATCTTTCAACGTCGGGGAGATGAATCCGATTTCCTACCAGGTAATCACCCCTTTCCCCGACTGGCAGCAGATGTCGACTTTTGGGTTCTACTCCATTTTCTCTCCCCGACCCCTTATCTTTACTGTCACCCCAGGTAAAGGAGAATCTGTAATGCTAAACAGTCTTCGAATCGGAGGGTTCACCATTTCCCAAATCAACAATGGCGAAGGCGAAGACTGTGCCACGGTCTCGTGGGGAGGGCAAAGTGTATCAGATTTGGATCAGACCATAGTAGGCAACGGGGAAAATGAGCTGCAAGTGTCTCTGTGGTATGAGCCCTCAAATACCTGCGATGGAACGGGGCCGGAGTAGATCCTTCCGACGGATCTTCTGACGGCTACGACACGTTGAGCATTTACCACTCCACCTACTTTGCCCTAAACTTCATAGGCTATCTGAACCTGGACGCCCAAGGCACTTCCAACGGCATTTCAACCTCAGCCAGCATCACCTCAGTCGTGGGATCATCTCTGAATGAGCCGGAATACTCCCCCCAATCCTCGGTGGCCGTACACACCAATGGCGATCCCAACGGCTCGGGAGACTGGAACGAGACAGGCTCCGACTCCTCCGCTTTCCGCCTGGATCCCGAATCGGGGCTGAATAATGCCAACGCTTACGGAGGCCCCACGTCCTCACCTTCCAACGCGGGGCTGTAGTGGTACAAAAAATTCCCCGAGGGAAGCTGCCAGGGCGAAATCACCCAGGGGGCCGAGTCACCGTAGCCACCCTCGCCAAAACGCTTTACACCGGTCCCGGATCCACGCCTTCCCAAGGCCAAATCCTTTCAAACGGGGAAGCCTACCTGGGGCCTACAGGCGCTTTCCCCGATCCTTTGAATACCCCTCCGAGCGCGGGCAGTTTTGCAGGCTGGTCCTACGGCTCGACCCCTGTGGCATTCTCCAGCGTCTACGGCGGGGGCGCAGAACCCTTCTGCTTCTGAAGACACGGGGCTTTTTGAAATCGGAGGCATAGCCAACGGAGTGTACATAATTTCCGAGGCGTTGCCCGCGAAAAACTCGCAGGAAGAAAACCTTCCGAGCTTCTATGTCACCGTGGAGCACGGATCTCCGAATTCGTTTAACGACATTAAAGACGGGGAAAACATTTCCTACGGCCAGCCCGATCCCTCCACCGGAACCCTTACTTCCCTCCCCGTCTGCCCCGTCAAAGCGCTGCCTTTGACGGGAGGCAAGGGCCTTTACGGTTTTGCCGTCCCGGCCGCCTCCCTCGCCCTCTTCGGGATGCTGGGGTGCGGGGTGTGGCTCTCCAAATCAGGTTCCAAGAAGAGGAAATAGCCCTTCGGCGCCCCTCGGGGCAAAGACGCCCCGAAAAGTTAAGATCGTTGCAGGGAACCTGCATTCGGCAGGCTCCAATCCGGATTTTTGCAGGCGTATCCCATGAAAACAAGCACTATGAAGCTCGGCGATCTTTTGACCAAAAACGATCCCGCATTTTTCATACCCCCCTACCAGCGAAAGTACGAGTGGACAGAGGAAC
The DNA here is from genome assembly GCA_017537945.1 of Aeriscardovia sp. Classification (GTDB taxonomy): domain Bacteria; phylum Actinomycetota; class Actinomycetes; order Actinomycetales; family Bifidobacteriaceae; genus RGIG1476. The sequence continues at coordinate 2,552 of JAFYJT010000037.1, read as the reverse complement.
AGTGCGCCGTTCTTTTAAACGACGCCCTTAAAATCCTCGCCTCGGATCCCAAAGAGGCCCCTTGGCACTTTTTCGGGACGGCGCTTTTGTCTGTCTCTGAAGAAAGCAGCATTTCCGACGTGCGCTACGTCTTAATTGACGGACAGCAGAGGCTCACCACCGTCTTCCTTTTTTTGGCCGCCTGCCGGGACGGCGGATCTTGCCCGAGAAGCCTGGCAAAGAGGATAGCTTCAATCCTCTTCAGATCCGGATTTTCAAGGCTCGAGCAAAGCGAAACCGACCGCGGCGAATACCTCAAAATCCTTTCTTCCCCATCCTCCTTAGAGGATGGCGGGCGCCTTTGGGAAAACTACCTCTTTTTCAGGAGGGAAATTTCAGGCCTGAGCGGTTCTCAGCCCTGCCTCCAAGATCTCGCCGAAACCGTGCTCGAGCGGTTCCAGATGGTCGTACTGGAACCGGAGAGGAGGGACGGCGCCCTCCAAGACATCTTTGAATCCATGAACTCGGTGGGAATCCCCCTTTCTTTCGCCGACCTTGCCGGAAACTGGCTGCTCATGCTCCCGGACTCATCCGCCCAAAAGGAGCTCTTTTCTTCATGCTGGATTCCCATGGAGGAGGCCCTGGAATCCGGAAATAACAAGGACGCTTCGGACTTTATCCGCTCCTACATGGAGATGAAGGCCTGCAAGAGCTACTTAAAGCCCCCCTTTTTCGGCCAGCCCAAGCCCTGCTACTTTGAGTTCAAACGGATTTTTTCAAATTCCCCCAAGGCTGCGCTGCTTGAAGATCTGAGGATCCACGCCAGCCTGTATTCCCAGCTGAAAACTGCCCAGACCCCCAATACCCAGGCAAATTCCACCCTCCAGAACCTTAATGCCGCGCGGGCCGAAGCGGCAACGCCCTTCCTGCTCCTACTTTTTTCCGTGCGGCAAAAGGGCCTTCTCTCCGATCCCGATCTTTTGAAGATCCTCGGTGCGGTGAGGACCTACTTTCTTCGCCGCCGCCTTCGCGGGCTTCCCTCCGGAGGGGCGGAGTGCGATTTTGCGAACCTCTCAGGAAGGATAGGCGAGCTCCTCAAAGCCAAAGACAAGGAGGAGGCCGCTTTCGCCCGCCTCTCCTCCCAGCCTAAGGGCCTTTGGCTTCCAAACGACGCAGAGCTCGCAGAGCGCCTTAAAAACAAGGCTTTTTGCAGCAACAACCCGAAAATGCAAAAGTTCTTTCTCTCCCTGGTGGAAGGGGAGATCTCCCGATCCCATCTAAATCCTGAAGATCCAAATCTCACCATCGAACACATAATGCCGCAGTCTTTGACGCAAAAGCGGATCGAAGATCTGGGGGAGGGGGCGGATGACGCGCATTCCAAGCTCCTCGACAATATCGGGAACCTTGCAATCCTTCCCTCCGACCTCAACGTGCAGGCGGGAAACAAATCTTTTAAGGAGAAAAAGAAAATTTACGTTTCGCAAGGCGGCCTTCAAATGACGCGCAGCTACATGACGGACCGCGACAAATGGGACGAAGGCGCAATTTTGAGGCGGGGGGAGCGGATAACGGAGATTTTTCTGCGATCCATACTCCCGCTGCCTCCAAAATACAGGAATGCGCAAAATTTTGCCGCCTGAGCGGCAAAGCGAAATGGGCGCATGGCTTTCGCCGGTCTGGCATAGAAATCCCCCCGACTTCACTATCCGCAGACAGGCTCATCAAAGAAGCGATTTCACAGGCGTCCTGACGGCATAGGGAGTTTGCGATAAGGGAAATGAAGGGCAACTCCAATAAAAAGGCGCCCTGCAAAAGTCCCGCAGGGAGCATGCTTAAAGCGCATGGGCTTTCGGCTGCTGAAAATACTATTCGATCGCATTCCAAAAACAGGCAGATAGCGGCCCTACAGTTCAACAAATCGGATGCGGTTAAACGCTCTTGTTTTTGAGCAGATCCAAATTGAGATCGCAATCCCGAAGGGCTTAGTATGAGATTGGCAATATGAATGATCGCTTCCTGAGGGAGGAGCTGAAATGGAACGCCGTATTTATGTGGATGACCCCGTATTCTCCATATTTCCAGACTTTCGCCTCTTTTGCATTACTGCCCGAAATCTCGCCCCCGGCGAAAGCCTGAACAAAAAAGAAAAAGCGGAAATCGAAGGAGGCCTAAAAAAGGCCAATGTGGAAGCGCGCCAATGGATAACGAGCGACATAATCTCCGAAAACGGGCCCGTGGCCGTGTGGAGGGAAGCCTACAAGAAGTTCAAGACCAAAAAAGGAGCCAGGAGCTCGATAGAATCCCTCCTCAAAAGGGTGGCCCAGGAAAAGCCGATCTCCCCGATAACCCCTTTGGTGGACATGTACAACGCAGTTTCTTTAGCCTTCGCCGTTCCCGTGGGGGGAGAGGATCTGGACAAGATCCAGGGGGACATGGGCCTTTGCCTGACGCATGGGGGAGACGCATTCCTCCCTATAGGATCGGAAGAAAACGAGCCGACTCTGGAAGGGGAAATCTGCTACCTGGACGATGCTGGGGCGGTGTGCCGCTGCATGAACTGGAGGGACGGG
>JAFYJT010000036.1 GCA_017537945.1 Aeriscardovia sp. | reverse complement strand
GGTACCCTCCTTTCCCCTTCCAGTCAAATTCACCGAACTCCCCCGCTTTGCACACCCCCATTGCCGAACACATCCACGAGTAATTGGAAACCGAGGAAGGCGCGGGGGAATCGGAAAAAACGCATCCGCCCCCTGAAAAGGAGGAAAGGAGGGAAAAGGCCTTTTGGGCATCCTCTTCCCTCTGGGAGAGGGCCTGGGAGCAGATTTCATAATCCAGGGCGAAAGCCCGTGCGGCCAGGTCCGGCGAGGGGGCGCCTTTTAGCGCGAGGTAGGCCCTCCGAAAGTCGGAGGAAAGCTCTTCAAAAATGAATGCCGCCTGGGAGGAAAGAAGATAGGGGTCCTTGTAGGAACGGACCAAACGTCTCCACCTTCCCCCATCCCACTGGGCTATGCCGAAGTGTGATCCGTTGGAGGCCAAGGGGGAAAATCCGCTTTCAACCTTCAAATTTCCCAAAATCCCGGACGCCATGAGGGGGGTCAGGGAAAGCCCCTGAGAATTTATGCCGTATTGGCCCGGGTTTAAGAGCATGGAAGCCATGGAGCTTTCCGAACCTTTGCCGGGCAAAGCGCATATGCGCGAAGCGGGGAGCGCGCCCCGGGCCGAAGAAGGGGCGGCCTGCAAAAAGGGGAAGGAAGCCAAGGGGGAAAGAAGAAGCAGGCTGAAAGCCATGGGCGCCAGGGTGAGCCCTAAAATCCAAGCCTTTTTCAACGTTCCAGCCTGGAAGTTCCGATAAGGGCGAGGAGCTTTTCGGGTATGGCCACTTCCACCGGCACCGGGCTCCGGCTGCCGTCCACAAAGTAGGCTACGGAGCCTCTGAGCAATTTCCCATCCGCACCCCTCAGGGCTTTGAGGCTGCGCCAGTTTGGCGCGCGGGAAAGGCCTATTTCTCCATCCTCCGAGAGCCTGCGGGCAATCCTGCCTTCTTCATCTTCCACCCTGAGGAGGTCAAGGGCGTTTCTCGCCTCCGACTTTTTCCCGAGGGCGTCGGAATTGGAGAGCGAGAGGAGGATCCCCCTCTGGATAAAGGACTCCAGGGAGGAGTCCGCAAATTCCTGCACCCTCTGGGAGGAGAGCACCGGGGTAAAGCGCAGGGAGCGGGCAAGGCGCCCCCACTCGGCCAAAATAGAAGAGCTCTTCCCCTCCAAGGCCATCCAGGCCTCGTCAAGGCAAATCATCCCGTCCCTGCCCGAAGCGGCGATTCCCGCGGCCACTACAAGCATCCTCAGCACCCACTGCTTCACCCTGGCCGTAGAAGATCCGTCCCCCCGGGGAATGACGTCCATTCTCCCCGCCCTTATGAGCGAAAGCCCCTCCGAAAGGCGGATCTGGACCGGCCTCCCCTTTCCGTAAAGAAGCCTGAAGGAGCGGGAAGTGGAAGCGAACCCCTCCACCTTCTCCAAAATCTCCCTCCTCCTTCCAGGCAGCCTTTCGCCCTCCCCCTCAGCGGCCAGGCAAAGGGCGTCGGAGAGGGATCTGGCGCCCCTCTTCATCCCAAAATCAATCATGAGGCGAAGGTCTATCTCAAGATCCGGATCAAGGCAGGCGGGATCGAAGATTTCATAGAGCATGCATACGGAGGTATCTAGGGCGGCTTCGCGCTCCCTGGGACCGTCGGCATATGCGCAGAGGGGGTCCAGCATCCCTGAAGAAATGTCGGAATCCATGGAAAGGGTCTTTCCCCCCATAAGGGAAACGGCCTCGGAGAAGTCCGAATCCTGCTTTGGGTCGATGAAAACCACAGGAGTCTTTCCCCCTTCGCGCAAAATCTTCGACCACTGGAAGGCCAGGGAAAGGAGGGCCATGGTCTTTCCGCTTCCCGTACTTCCAAGGATTACCGTGTAGACGCGCAGCGACTTGTCCTGCACGGCGGCCGAATCCAAAAATACGGGCTGACGGTCGGCCTCGGTGAATCCAAGGAGCGCGCCCCTTCCGTCGCCTGCGTAGGACAAGGAAGAAATCCCCGATCCGGCCAATACGGAAGAAGACCAGTGCAATTCGAAAGGGCTGAAACGCACGGGCGAGGCGACCTGCATGGATTGGAAGGCCAGCACCTGCTCCTTTGCCGTGGAAAATCCGGCGAAAGAGAGGGGGGAGAGGGAATTCAAGAGCGGACGCGCCTCTTTTGGATGCCCGGCGGAAAAAAGGCATGCCGACACGTTCACAAGGCTTGGAGGCAGGGCCGAGGAAGAGTAGAGGGTGCGGCCGTAAGAAAGGTTCCTGGCCATTTCTTCCTGCACTCCGGTAGAGTCTATATCTTTTTTCTCCCTCCTCCTTTCTTCGTCATTGAGGGCTGAAAAGTTCTTCCTGATTTGCGCCCCCGTAACGGAGGGAGGCTCCACCTGCCCCCTCACCGACACCGCCAGCCCCGGCCCGCCTCCCGGAGAGTGGGAACGCAGGAAGCGGGCAAGCCAGAGGTTTTCCGGATTCATGGGGCTCTGGCCGTCAAAATCCGTAGAATCCACCATATTCAGGGATGCGGCGTAATGGCCCCGGCCCCACTTGCCGCAGGAAATCCCCTTAGAATAAAGCCCCTGCGCCTCCAAAGCCGAAGAGGCGTCCCGGAAAAGGTGCACGTGGTCAAAAAGGGCTACAGCCGGGGCGGCGCCCGCCCCTGCAGGCATCCACCAGCGTGTCATTAGCCTGACCGCCTCGCGCCTCTCTTGGGGGGAGAGGAAGGGCAGTGGCCGCATCCCGGCCCCTTCCATGATGGAAGCTATGGAAACCGCATCTTCCCTGAAGGCTTCAAACGGTTCCGAGCCGTTGGCCAAAAAGAAAGAGGCCCGGTTTAAAAAAGAGGCCGCGCCTTCCAAGGGCCCTTTCCTTTTGATGCGCCCTGGATTCAGCCTTACCCCCGCCAAAGCCAGCTTTTTCAAAATTCCCCTCCCCCCGTAGGCCCCCTCCTGCCATAAGGCCAAGTCTTCGAAGGCCGCAGTAGGGGAAAAGGCCTGGGGAAGGGCGAGGGAAAGGAAATGGAATTCCCTGTAGGAGGCCTTCATGAGCTCCCTAAATTTCAAGGCGGCCGGCGGCACCAGGTC
>JAFYJT010000035.1 GCA_017537945.1 Aeriscardovia sp. | reverse complement strand
CCCGTCCCTCCAGTTCATGCAGCGGCACACCGCCCCAGCATCGTCCAGGTAGCAGATTTCCCCTTCCAGAGTCGGCTCGTTTTCTTCCGATCCTATAGGGAGGAATGCGTCTCCCCCATGCGTCAGGCAAAGGCCCATGTCTCCTTGGATCTTGTCCAGATCCTCTCCCCCCACGGGAACGGCGAAGGTTAAAGAAACTGCGTTGTACAAATTTACCAGAGGGTTTATAGGGGAAACGGGCTTTTTGGGACGCCCTTTTTAGCAGGGATTCTATCGAACTCCTGGCTCCCTTCTTGGTTTTAAATTTCTTGCACCTTTCCTTCCAGATCGCCAAAGGCCCGTTTTCGGAAATTACTTCGCTTGTTGTCCAGTGGCGAGCCTACATATTGGCCTTTTTCAGATCTTCTTTTATTTCCGCTTTCTTTTTCCATCCCGAGCCTCGCAGGAAGCCAGGCTGCGGGCCTGTAGTAGCACAGAAAAAGCAAAGGGGCGGAAAGGGGGGAAATACATATGGGAGCACCCACATGAAGGCGGCATCCCATCCCCTCCCTTTCCATAAAGTTGAAACTTTGTTGTAGTACCAGCAAGATATAGCAGGCATGGCATTTAGAACGCCTGGGGCTGTGGGAAATAAAAAAATCGGCAGGTGCTTCACCTGCCGATTTAAAGACTAACTTGCATCGGAGGGCGTCCTCCCGATATAGTCTTTATTTAGGCTCACCGCTTAGTTTCATCAACTCATTATCTTGTTTAATGGCTTTAAATCAAAATTCCACTTGTGAAGCAGTCACTTTTTGGCTGAGGAGCTTTTGTTTGGAGAACCTATGAGGATGAAGTCCCAAAATTGCGGTTCCAGATTGCTTAAAAATAGACCTGGCAGGAACGCGGAGTTCGCATCCCTCCAGAAAATGCTTCCTTTTGTAATAAATTAAGAAAAAAGACTTCTGTAAGCTTGGATTCTTCTTTTCGTTTTTGTATTAGGAGGCTTCCAGAGAGGTGCTTCAAACCCTCCGGAGGAATTCGAAGTTAAGTGGGATATAGTAGAGGAGGCAGCTATTGAATTAGTTTGAACACTAATTTGGGTGCTGTGTAGTTGTTTGGGGCTGTGTAGTTCTCAGCAGTCTTCTTATCCTATGGGTTGAGGGGTTCTGGCCCCCGTCATGCGAGAGGCTAAGAACCTCTACGACCTTCAGTTTTGTATTTGCCCTGCAGAGGGAAGCCATTGTGACTGGGTCTGGTTTGCCTGATCTATATAGTTATTGATTATCTGCTTCTGACTCGCCGCTGAATAGTACTTCCCCAGCAATTCGCCAGCGCTGAAGTTCCACGTGTGGTTGGTGGAGGGCTGGCAACCCTGAGACCCTCCACAGTTAGGCTGCGAATTTGTCATGGTTACTTCGTTTCCATTTAGCGTGATTGTGCCAGTGCTGTCTGCGGTGCCACCGCTTACCACATTGCCCATTATTTCCACGTTCTGGCCCGTAAAATCTCCCGTTTTGCCCCATACCTGCATGTACGCCAGAAAGTCTATGACGTTGTGCCGCGTCCCTTGGGCTAACAAGTTGTTTATTTCAGCCTGCTGCCCCGCGGTCTGGTAATACTCGTTTAGTAGATCGCCTACATTGTATGTGGCTGTCTTGGCCGGCGTAGAGGAAGGGGGGCCGAAGACTTCGTCAGTCACCATAACCTGATCTCCTGAGACCGTGATCAGCTTCATAGCGCCACCTTCTCCGGATGCGGTTTCTAGGGATAGAAGATTGCTGTTTACAATCAGCCTGCTTGCAGGGACATTTTCAAGACCTCCCATGGCCTTTACATATGCCATAAGCGTGATGGCTTCATTGCTTGCCTGAAGGTCGGGGGCAGAAGATTCAGTTTGGCTTGCTTTAGACGAACCGGTGGCTGAAGGGGCGCTCTGCTGGGCCTCGCCAGTGGAAGCTCCGCCCTTACTGGCAGAAGTGGAATGGGCGCTGGTTGGATTACCGCTGGCGGATGATAGATCGGCCTTGTTGGAGGAAGATTGGCTCTGAGGAGTTTGGCTCGTTTTCGACTGGCCGTTTGCGGAAGCGTTGGTGGCAGCCTGGCCGCATCCCGCCATCAGGGCCAAAAGGCAACTCCCCGTCGCAACTATGGCGGTGATTCGAAGTACGTTCCTCTTGCTTTTCCCCATCTGGCGCCCTCCTCTCAAACTATCAGAGCTTGGCCAGCATAAATCTGGTTAGGATTAACGATATCATTCCATTGGCACAGCTGTGAAACCGTGACTCCGAACCAAAGTATCCCCGCTTTGCACTGTATAAGTCTTGGCAGTGCCGTTATGAGGCGAGTTATGGGCAAGGAGTCTTGTCTGCAGACTTTAGCGCTGCTCTAAGCCTGGAGGGCGCATTGTACCAATTTTGTGCATATCCTCCCCCTAACAAGGCAGTTTGCTATAGGATAAAAATAGATTTGATCCCCACCTTAGGATGGAGGTTGCTTCTCCCAGAAGCGAGTTGGAATCCTACCCGTGCCTTAATATCAAGTTATTCTTACCCCTAAGGTTTGGGCACATGAGGTGCTAAGGCCTCTGCAGCCAGGCTTGGCACAGAAAAAGAAAACCGCCAAAAGGCTCAATTTAAGCTTGTGGAGAAGAAAACATACCGGTTAGAGGGGTTAATGAATTTTTGCCTAATTGCCGGCCGCTTCCAAAATATAGTTTTCAGACTCCCTGTATTTTTCAGGCACGGGGAGGATGGATTTCAAGAAGAGCGACGCCAGCCATTCCTGCCGCCTTAAAATTGCGCTTTCATCCCATTCGGCGCAGTCCTCTATGCAGCGCCGGCTCAACCGCAGGCCGTCCTGCGAAGCGTAAATTTCCTTTTTCTCTCTAAAGGCTTTGTTTCCCGCCTGCAAATTGCAGTGGAGGATAGTCAGGTTTCCAATGTTGTCGATGAGCCTGGAATGGATGTCCTCGGCATCTTTGCCGAGGTTTTCTTCCCACTCCGGGCTTAGGGACCTAGGCATAATGTGTTCGATCGTAAGGGCGCGATCCTCAAGGAGGGGGCGGGAGCGGGTAAGCGCCTCCTCCGCCAGGCAGAGGAAGAATTTTTGCCTTTTCTGGTCGGTATTGCAGAATTTCATGCTTTTCAGGCACTCTGCCACTTCCGCATCATTTGGCAGGCGGAGAGGCCTGCTTTGGGAGGAAAGGAGGGCGAAAGCGGCCGCCTCCTTATCCGGGGCTTCAAGAAGCTCCCCTATCCTTCCGGAAAGCCGGGCGAGATCTCCTTCCTGGGTGTGAGGCAACCCGCGAAGCCTTCTCCGAAGAAAGTAGACCCTCAATGCCTTCAGCACCTTCAAAAGGTCCGAATCGGAGATTCGGCCTTCTTGGCGCATGGAAAAGAGGAGGAGCAGGAAGGGGCGCGCATAGGGGGCTTTGACGGCATTCAAATCTCCAAGGATGGCGCTTTCCTGGGGATCGGGGGTCCGCGCGCTTTCCAATTGCGCGTACAAAGGGGCGTAAAGCCTTAAATCCCTGAGGACGTCCTCTTTGGGGACGCCTGAAAAAAGGCGTTTGAACTCTATGTAAAGGGGTTTTTGCTGTTCTAAAAGCGGAGGCCTGGAGTAGCTTTTTGAGGCCTTCATCTCCATGTAGGAGCGGATAAAGTCTGAAGCGTCTTGGATTTTAGCGCCCCCTAATGCCTCTTCCATGGGCATCCAGCACGAGGAAAAGAACCTTTTTTGTTCGGCCGCGTCCGGCAGCATGAGCAGCCAGTTTTTCACAAGATCTGCAAATGAGAGGGGAGATCCGGTCGAATTCATAGATTCGAAGATGTCCTGCAGATCCCCTTCTTGCTTGTCCGGCTCCAAAACCGCCATCGTGAATCGCTCCAATACGGCTTCGGTAAGATCCTGGATGCCTCCGCAAGAAGGCGCCCCGCGCCAGCCTGCAATTTTCTCCCTGAAGAAAAGGTAGTTTTCCCAGAGGCGTCCCCCATTCTGGGGAAGGGGCGAAGAAGAGAGGATTCCGGCGTATTCCCGGCAATCCGTTTCGCTTTGTTCGAGCCGGGGGAGGCCCGATCGGAAGAGTATGGAACTTATTTTGTTCGCCAGGTTCCTAGGGCACTTTCCGCTATCCCTGCAGGCGGCTAAAAAGAGGAAAACGGTGGTAATCCTCTGCTGGCCGTCGACTAGGATGTATCGCACGTCCGAAATGCTGCTTTTAGAAGAAACCGACAAGAGCGCCGTTCCGAAAAAATGCGTGGGGGGCTCCGGGGACACGGGGGAGAGGACTTTCAAGGCATCCTTCCAAAAAACGTCGCATTGGTCCTCTGCCCACTCATATTTTCTCTGGTAAGGGGGGATGAAAAAAGCGGGATCGTTTTTGGTCAGAAGATCCCCCAGCTTCATGCTGTTAATCCGCATAGACTATGCCCATTAAAAAATCTAGATTAGCGCCAGGCGCATTACCACAATTTTAATCTCCGGACAAAGGTTAATCCAAGGTCCTGCGAAGCAAAAAGGGGAAGCTCTTCCAAAGGCCTGATAAGAATTTTGTCTAATATATTCGATAAATAATCAAAATCATTGATAATATCTAATATATTAGACAAATTACCAATTAGGGAAATACGCATGATAATACGCCGTTCTTATATCGAGCAATTGCAGCAGTGGAAAGATAATAAGAAGATTATTAAAGTCATAACCGGAGTGAGAAGATGCGGCAAGTCCACGCTTCTTAAGGAGTACCAAAAAAGCCTAATTGAAAGAGGGGTAGGCGAAGGGCAAATTATCAGCCTGAATTTTGAAGATTTAAATTATGAAAGGCTCTTAAATTATCGAGAACTTTACAATTTTCTGCAGGAAAAGCTCCTTCCGGATGCGGTAAATTATATTTTTTTAGATGAGGTTCAAAGGGTGCCTCAGTTTGAAAAAGTAGTAGACAGCTTATACCTCAAAGACAATGTGGACATATGCATCGCGGGCTCAAACGCATTTTTGCTTTCCGGAGAGTTAGCGACTTTCTTAGCCGGACGCTATATCGAAATCAATATGTTTCCGCTGTCGTTTAAAGAATATATGGAAGTTTGCCCGCAACAAAATCCTGAGAAGGCCTTCTTACGATACTTGCGCTGTGGCGGCTTCCCCTACCCGACCATCGAATTGAATGATAATCAAAACGCCTTAGACACTTACTTTGATGGCATTTACAACACAATAGTTCTGAAAGACATTGAAGAACGATCAAGGAGGCGGCAACTTGGATCCGACTTGCACAGGATAAGCAATATCCCCCTGCTGAATTCAATTTCTTCCTTCCTCGCCGGTTCGGTAGGAAGTCCAATTTCGTTTAGGAATATTGCAAACTGCATTATTTCCTCTGGCCATACTGCATCCGCGGATACCGTAAGCGAGTACGTAAGGGCCTTAGAGGAACCGTACCTTTTTTATCAAGCGCGTGCGATGAATGTCTCCGGCAAGCAGCTTCTGAGAAATGTCTGCAAATACTACATAGTCGATCCGGGGTTAGGGAACTACATCCTCCCTAAGCGAACCCACGATTTGGGATTTTTATTGGAGAACGTAGTGTACCTGGAACTACGACGTAGAGGATATGCAGTCCATATCGGAAAATTGAAGGATCTCGAAGTTGACTTCATCGCACGAAAATCCGGGGCCTATGAATATTTTCAAATCACTTCCGATTGCAGGGCCGAGGAAACGTTCGAAAGGGAAATATCCCCGCTGAGGAAAATCAAAGACAATTATAAAAAAACGATATTAACCTTAGATAATTTCACTCCTGGAAATTACGGGGGGATTTTAGTAGAGAACGCGATTGACTGGCTTCTTTCTGCAGATCCTGCCTCTTGATTCCGGATGGCGCGATTTGGAGAATTTGAGGGAATCGGAAATACGTATTGAATTGAAGCCGGAAAAAAAGGAGGGGCGGCGAATAAGGGCCTCCCGGCGCGTAAAAACCAAAATCAGCCTTAAAGACGGGTTCCCCTCGGCAGTCATCTCGGGCAGGGAGGGGAAGGAAAAAATCGTGACGCAGGATAACGAAGGGCAACTTTGGATCCGGTCAAAGATTTTCAGGACGAATTGAAAATCTCCGGACATAAACGGCGCTCCTGACGAACTGGTTTGGAATATATCCTTCAAACGCCTGATCCGGGTAGGGGGAATTTAAAAAAGCGCCATTCTACTGGGAGATATGCCGGGATCCTCCAGGATGCAGGCTCACGTTTAAGGGGGATTAGAAGGAGAAGGGCTTTATTCAAAAATACCCCCCTGCTCTCTTTATATCCGTTCCGATTCTTTCTAATTCATAAACAGGAACCAGGCGGCTATTTTGAAGGAGTTAAGGTTGTGCGGATCGTTATAGATGGGGTTTCCATAAAGGGTGGATCCCACCCTTCCGGGGGTAAAGATGCCGAAGAACTCGCAAATGAATACCAAGGTCAAAAAGGCCACGAGAAGCGTCTTGGAAAGCCTTACTATATAGCTTCTTTCCTTTTCTACGCAGACCCATCTGGGAAGCATGGAATAGAGGACGAAAACGGTGGCGAAGGTGTAATAGACGCCAAAATCAATCAGGTACCTGTGGGAAAACCCGCACCACTGGCAGTCTATGAAGAGCAGGGCCGTCCCAAAGGCCAAAGCCATGCAGATTATGGAAACAATGCTGTTTTTCACGCTTTTCTTTTCCCCGCAGAAGGTGCGTTCAAGATCTACGCTCCTTTTTTCGGAGTAGATCCAGGGCGCGGCGAAAAGGATGAGGGAGAAGGGGGAGACGAAGGTAAAGTACCCACCTCCGGCGGCCGGATCCACCGGATACCAGAGGGGGAGGTTTATCCTCATAAGGTCTACGAACGGGAAAAAGGCGGTAAGGTTCAGGGGCTGGAACAGGTAGTAAAAAGCCACCACTGGGAAAAGGAAGCCGAAGGAGGGCCTTTTAGCCCTCGTCATGTCGAAACCCGTAAGGTTGTAGTTTTCCCCGAAGTTGAAGATGGATCCGAACCTGTCATAGTTGTAGACAAAGATTAGGAGGAAGACGATGACGATGGGCAGGACCACCAGTATGCTGGCCACCACGCTCTTCCTGCTGAAAAGCAGCCTGTCTTTAAAGACCGAAGTCCAAAATATGGGGATGGCCAAAAGGCCGAAAAATACGAATTGCGGCCTACAGCCTACATTGCAGGCCATGAACAGGGATCCGAAAAAGCCCCAAACGGGGGAGACCCCTTTTTCCTTCCCAACTTTCCTCGTCTCTATGGCTTTAAGCCAGCACCACATGCCGGCAAGGGTGAACATGTAGCTGGAGGACTCGGGGACGGAATAGAAAGAGGAATAAAAGACCTGCACCAAAATTCCGCTCCCCATCCCTATTATCCAGGAGGCGAGCAGGGTGCAACCCAAAGTCGGGTCCTCGAAATACATGTTGGCTATTCTCGCCACCAATAGGGTCGCGAAAACCGCCCCAATAAGCGAAGCCAGAAGCACGGCGTAAGCGGTAGGGAGCCAGTGGCCCCGGGTTATCAGTTCGAAAGGCATGAAAAAGACTACGGCGGGGATGACTCCGTCATAGCAGTAGTACTTCCCATGGTAAAAAGCGTGATCCCAGAAGGAAAACTGCCCCTCGTTTTTCAGCTGCATCCTGCCGGTAAGGCCATAGGGGTTTTTTAACGCCAAAAGGCCTTTGGTTATAGGGAGGTTGAGCCAGGTGTGGCCGTGGAGGAGGGAATTGGCGAGATTGCCGTAGAGGTTGTAGGAGTCCCAGAGGCCGTTGGGGTCTTTGACCCAGCCCACATACGCCTTCCATCCCTGGGTCATAAACCAAGTGATGAAGTAAAAGGCCATTATGGCGATAGTGGATAGGACCAGGAGGAAGACATGGGAAGAGCGCCGGGTATCCAGGGCCGTTTTCCACAGGAGGCTCCCGGGCCCCAGCACGACCCAAAAGGAAGCGATTACAAGGAGCAGAAACAGCCTGAGGAAGGAGAAACGGTAGGGGATCCGGGGATTTATGACGACGGAGTTAAAGGGTATAAAGACCCCCCTTGGCTCGTCAAACTTTATAACGATATTTTTTACGTATGATCCGGCGTTGACAAAGAGGCTGTCTTTTACCGCCGTGCACATCCTTCTTGAATTTCCGAAGTAGGAGTAAGTGTCTCCGGGGTAAACCGCGCCCACGGTGTAAGTCACGATTTGAGGCGGGGAAGAGGGCGGGAGGGGAGAAGTTTGGAACTGGAGGTATTTTATTTTCGCCCCGCTTCTTATATCGATCTGGGCGTTGTATCCCTCCAGAACGCGTATGCCGCCCCCCTCTATTTTGAGGCCCGAAGTTTTAAACGAAGAAATCGGGATCCGGTTAGGCGTAGTCAAAAGGGTTTGCCAAGCGGGCGCGTTGAAGGCGAACACTTCAAGCAAAACTATCCCTAAAAGGCAAAAAACTATTACCTTCCACCTTGTTTTCAGAAACAAGCGCAGATCCGGGACAAACAAGCCTTTTCCCTTTTGAATTTTTGCCGCGCTCTCAAATGCCACGTTAAAAGTCTACTCGAGGCCGTTACATGGAAAAAATGAGCCTTTTCTTGGGTCTTCAGCGCCCTACAGTGCCTCAAGCGTCATTTGGGGAATTTTGGGTTGGACTTTTTGTGGACAGAAGGGGCCTTATTTGACCTCCGCGATCCAGATGGGGATTTTTAGAGGCGTGGAACACGGCACAAAATCAAATAAGCCTGCTAAAACAAGACTACCCTTCAGAGGGGAGTCAATGAGCCTTTCTTGTTCGCGGTGGGAGAGGCGTTTTTTGCCCGGATAAGCCTGAAATGATTACCTAGCGCAAATCAATGATCACTAACGGTGAGCCTTACAGCACGTAAGAAGAGGAGGGGGTAAAGCTGGTTTAACGTATTTTTAAATCCGCTATTCTTTTTT
>JAFYJT010000034.1 GCA_017537945.1 Aeriscardovia sp. | reverse complement strand
GCGTACCTTGCGCCTACGGTAAATAACGACAACGCCTTTACCGGCTGGACTTGGCAGTCTTCCCCCTATGACTTTACGGAGCAAAACGATCAGGCAGACTTTTCCTTCGGGGGCCTTTCAGACGGCACTTACACCGTAACCGAAGTAAGCCCCGCTTCCGGAGCCGACCCTTCAAAGCTTTCGTTTACAACCGACATCAATTACTCTTCCCCTGAAAGCATCAAGGCGGTTTCAGACCCCTTGAACCTGGTTTCCCCTTCCAAGGGCGTAGTCTACAACGTCATAACCCCTTCCTCCCTTCCCTTTACGGGCGGCCGCTGGGTCCTGGCGGTTTCCGTTTCCGCGGCTCTCCTCTTTGGCTTCGGGGCGGCCTTCTTCTTTATCCGTAAGAGGAAGAGGGCCTAAAAAGTGGAGTGGGCGGTCCTTGCAATCTGGGTCCTTGTAATCCTTTTGGTAGGGGCCCTGGTCATGTGGGCCGCAGGAAAGGAGGCTTCTTCCTCCTTCCTTTCTTCCTTCATCCCAGGCTCCCCCGCCTGGGAGAAAAGGAAGAAGAGGGAAGAAGAAAAGAGGCTGGGGAAGGCCAGGATAGTGGGGTCCTTTAAGATCCCCCCCTTAAAAAAGCCCGAGGCCCCTTTGCAGCCAAGGCGCGTGCTTGCCACTTCTTCTTCCGTTATAGAAGTTAAAAGCCTTAAAAGAACCCCCCCTCCCCTGCCTAAAAAAGAGGGGCCTTCTTCCCCGCCCCTTCCAAAGCTTTAGGCCTCCCCCCTTCCTTTTACGGGGGGCTTTTTTTTGCTAGACTTTTTTTTAAAAGCGCCAAAAGGCGCTTAAAAGTTTTCCTTCAACTCCGGAGAAGAAAAAAATGAAAACTAAAAAGACCAAAAAGATTTTAGGCGGGGTGGCCATAGCCGCCGTCTCCTTAGGGTGCCTCGGCCTTGCGGGGATTGCCAACGCCTCCACCCTGGCAAGTGAGAATGGCTCCAAGAACGACAGCGCCACCACTACCACCACTTACCCCTTCTACGCGGGAAAGGTTTCTTCCGCCCTAAAGGGGGGGAATACTGAAGTCACTTTCAACGTCTCTACTGCCCAGGGCCAGACCCTTTCGGACCACCACCTTACTTACATCCAGATAGGTTCCTACTCCCCTGTAGGATCTTCCGACTTCAACACCATTTCCACCACCCAGGACGCGGCAAACGCCATAGGCACCTGGGCCTCCCAGAATTCCAAGCTTTTGGGCGGCACCGCCTACAACCCTGCCACCGACGGCGACCCCTTGACTTGGCTCCTTACAGGAAACTCTTCCGCCTCCTTCCTCGGCACCGACCTTTCCGGCCAGGGATCTACCCAGCTTGACCAGGCCGTAAGGAGCCTTGCCAACTACCTTTCCACCCAGGCCTCTTCTTCCGGCCTTCTTGGGACGAGCG
This sequence comes from Aeriscardovia sp., assembly GCA_017537945.1. GTDB lineage: Bacteria > Actinomycetota > Actinomycetes > Actinomycetales > Bifidobacteriaceae > RGIG1476. The sequence goes on along the minus strand of JAFYJT010000034.1, from coordinate 12,820 downwards.
GGACTTCAATCACTTTCGGCAAGACTTCCGACAATGCCGCCGGGGCCCAGCAGGGCACTTGGGACGCCCCCAACCCCGGCGTCTACCTTGTATTGGACTCTGACGGCACCAACCAGTCGATGCCTATGATTGTGGCCACCAAGCCCGGAAACGGCTTCCAGGTCCCTTCCACCATGACCGACCTTATAACCAACCAGGTCGCCCTAAAGACCCAGGATCCCCTTACCGCCCCTAACAAGCAGTTTGTTACGGGAGCCACTTGGTCTAGCAACACTATAAGCGGGGGGAAGCTTTCAGGGACCAGCGACACCGCTTCTGTCGGCATGCAGAACGCCGTAACCTACCAGGTGGCCGGGGTGTTTCCGAACTTTACCGGATACCCCTCCTATTCCTACTCTTTTGTAGACAACCCCGGAACCGGCCTTACGCTTTACATCCAGGGGGGCCAGAACCTGGATGTTGCCGGAATCCCCGTTTCCACCCTTATGGGAGACGTTTCCGGAGGGGTTACGGTAACAGAAGCCTTCCCCACGGGAAACTCCAATGGCACTATTAGCGCCTCTTCTGCTAGTGAGCTTGCAAACCTAAAGAACCTTACGGGCGGATCCGACGCTTCGCTTAAGGTCACTTTGAACAAGGCCGCTTTACAGGAGCTTATAACCCTCCATGCCAAGGCCACTACCGAAACCACCGGGAGCTCGATAAACGACTCGGGCGACCTTGCAAACTACTCTGTAACCACCCCCGATGCAAAGAGCCCCAACACCACCCAGGGCTTTAACGGGGGCAAAACCTCCTACACCGGCCAGACCGACCCGGTGCAGTACTTTGGCCTTACTTACCAGGGGTACCTTAATAGCGACGTTGCTACCGCTTCAGGCTCTTCTGCAACTTCTGCCTCCAACACCGCCACCGTCGTCAACAACGGGGTGTCTTCCTCCCAATCCGGCAACGCCCCGCTTTCCACCAGCGGGACCTATAACGGAGGCACCACCAACCAGGGCAACGGCAAGACTTCCACGGATCACCCCGGAAGCACCCAGCAGATCCCCGCTTCCAAAATCAGCGGCACCAAGGATAACGGCACCACCAACGGGGTCCCGAACAAGACCGCCGTGGGGGCCGGGATCAGCTGGATGAAGATTTGGGGATCCGGCGAGCCCGCCACCGGCGCCGTCTTCCAGGTTTCAAGGGGCTCTGGGTCCGACATGCAGTGGCTTTATGCCACCGGCTCCGGCTGGGGCTGGGCTTCTAGCCAGGCTGACGGCGAATACTTCGGAGCTTCCACCCTCGATTCTTCCGCCGGAACCGAGGCTACCGGCGGCCTGTTTGAAATTTCGGGCATAGGCGACGGCACCTACCAGGTGCACGAAGTAAAGCAGGCCACGGGCGCCGCGGCCGTCCTTCCCGTCTTCTCCGTAACGGTTGCCAGCGGCAGCCCTGAAACCGTAAGCCTTTCAGGCGCCGGCGACTCCGGGTACAACCTTGTAAACAACACCCCTGACGGCAACCCCTTCAACTCCAACGACTTCAACACGGTCGAAAACGTAAAGAGCATGACGGGGCTCCCCCTTACCGGCGGGGCCGGAATACTTACCGGCGTTATCGCGGCGGTCCTCCTCTTTGGAACCGCAGGAATAGTCCTTGTAGTCTACAAGAGGCGCAAGAAGGCTCAGGAGGACTAATCTTTTAAGCCTTTTTTCGGCGCAGGGCCCCCGGAAGGGGCCCTTTTTTAATGGGAAAAAAGTAAAAGGAAAGGAAAAAAATGGAAAAAAAGGAGCCTTCCTTTATCCCCCTCCCGCACTCTGACGAAGCGGAAAAGGGGGCCTTGGGGGGGATGATGCTTTCTTTGGACGCCGCGGGGGAGATTTCTTCTTTTCTTTCCCCTGAGGACTTCTTCCCCTCCCCCCGCCTCCACTCCGAAATCTTTAGAGCCGCTAGGGACATCTTTGAAGAAGGGAAGAAGCCCGATCTTATCCTGGTTTCTTCTTTGCTTTCCTCCCGCGGGCTTCTAAGCAGGATAGAAGGGGGAGAAACCTACCTTGCCGACCTTGTCTTTTCCGTCCCTTCCGCCTCCAACTCTTTGGAGTACGCAAGGGAAGTTAAAAGCTTTTCGCTTTTAAGGAAAATAATAGAATGCGGAAAAAGGATAGAGCAGATAGGAAGGGAGGAAGAAGACGCCGCCAAGGCCGCTTCTTTGGCCCAGGCCGAGGCTTTAAGCCTTGGGAAGGAGGCTGGGTGGAGGAAGATGGAAAGAGCGGGGCAGGTGGCAAAAGAAGCCGCCTCCCTTTTAAAGGAAGGGGAAGACCTCCCCTTGGTCCCTACCGGCTTTAAGGCTTTAGACTCTTTGATCCAGGGCTTTAAACCCGGGCAATTGGTAATAGTTGCAGGAAGGCCCGGAATGGGAAAAAGCGCTTTGGCTTCCGACTTTGCAAGGTCCTGCGCTTCCAGGGGGCTTGGCTGCGCCTTTTTCTCTTTGGAGATGGAGAAAGAGGAAGTCGCAAAAAGGATGCTTTCTTCCCAGGCCCAGATAAAGCTTGAAAACCTCGAAAGGGGGGTGATAGAGGGGCAGGAAGACATGGAGAGGCTTGAAAAAGGCATAGAGGACATGCAAAAGCTCCCCATCTTTCTGGACGATTCGCCAAACCTTAGCCTTCTTGAAATTAGGACGAAAGCAAGGAGGATAAAGGCCGAAGGGGGATTGGGCCTGATAGTAGTCGACTACCTCCAGCTCCTTTCCTCCCCCAGGCCTTTTGAAAACAGGCAGCAGGAAATTTCAGGCTTTTCCAGGGCCCTTAAAATGCTTGCAAAAGAGATGGAAGTGCCGGTTCTTGCTTTAAGCCAGCTTAACCGGTCCCCTGAAATGAGGGAGACCAAAAGGCCCCAGCTTTCGGATTTAAGGGAGTCGGGGTCGATAGAGCAGGACGCCGACATAGTCCTCCTTCTCTCCCGCCCCGAAGCCTACAACCCTTCCGACAGGCCGGGGGAGGCGGAAATCATAGTGGCAAAGCACCGTAACGGCAAGACCGGCTCGGCGTGGCTCGAATTTGAAGGCGAATACGCCAGGTTCTCTTCCCCCCCTTCCTCCTCTTTTTCCCCTTCCGGCTTTTAAGCCGCGCTTGCGCTTTTAAAAAGGGAAAAGTAGGATAAAAAAAAGGAAATGGGGCTTTCCCGGGGGCCTTCCCCCAAACCGCCGCCTTGGCTGACAGTCCCTAGCTTGGGTTAAAGACAAACAAGGAAAAGCTTTGAAAGAAAAAGCCAAGGCGGTGGAGTTTTTTTTGACTTTTATCGCCATATTCTTCGGAGGGGCCATAGGCGCCGGCATACGCGCGGGCTTCGGCTTCCTTCCCGGGGCCACGAAGTGGCCCTGGGTGATATTCGCTATAAACCTTATAGGGGCCTTTATTTTAGGCCTTATAGACTCCCTTGTGGCCTTGAGGGCTTCAAGGCATCCGGGCCTTAAAAAATTCGCCTCCTTTGCGGGGACGGGGATTATGGGGGCCTTTACCACTTACGGCACTTTCGTAGACCAGACCAGGGGCCTCTGGCTTTCTTCCTCCCCCTACGCGGCCGTGGCCTACGCCTTGGCCTCTTTGGCCGCGGGGGTCTTCCTTGCAGGGGCGGGGCTTTACATAGGAAGGAAGGCCTTTAGCCCTAAAGGGAGTGAAAAGTGAACGCCGGAATCTTTATAGCCGCCATGGCCGCAGGGGGCCTGGGGGCCCTGTGCCGCCACTACCTGGGGGATTTTGTAAACTCCAGGGCCCCCTTCCCCAAGACCAAGATGGGGACCTTTTGGGTAAACGCCACGGCCTGCTTTTTGGACGGCCTCCTGGCGGGCTTCGCCGCCCACTTTTTGGCCGTTTGGACGGGGATGAAGGTTTTAAAGTTCATAGTGGGCACCGGTTTTTTGGGGGGCTACTCCACGTTTTCTACGGCGAGCGTGGAGTCGTTCGAAAACTTCAAGAAGGGGCTGTTCAGGGGCCTGGCCTTTTCAGGGGGGATGTACCTTTTGTCTTTGGGGCTGTGCTTCGCCGGGTTCTTCATAGGGGCGGCGTAGGGGAAGGGAGTTACTTTAAAACTTCCCCCACCATCCTTGGAATGGCTTGGTCTATCGGCTCTGAAATAAGGGCGGAAGCCAAGCGGTCGTAAGGAGTCTCCCCTTGGTTTACGATGATTAGGGGGAGCCCCAACTGCACTGCAAAAGGCGCTAAGGAGGCCGCCGGATACACTCCCAGGCTTGTGCCTATCACCCACATTTCATCGCACCTCCCTATTTCTTCCATGCATTTTTCCATCGATCCCGCCGGAAGGGGCTCTCCGAAGTAGACTACGTCCGTTTTCAAAATCCCCCCGCACTTTTTGCACCTGGGATCCGGGATCGAGTCCAGATCCTTCATGATTTCCTTCGTATCGTATTTTTCCCCGCACTTCATGCAATGGCTGGTCAAGATGGTCCCGTGCAGGTTGACCACGTTCTTGCTTCCGGCCTTTTCATGCAGCCCGTCAAAGTTCTGGGTGGCCAGAACCCCCAGCCCTCCGGCTTTTTCAAGGTCGGCCAGGGCAAAGTGCGCCCTCGTGCACTTTGCGTTCCATACGGGGCTTTCTTTCTGCCACCTCCAGGAAAATTCCCTTTTTTCTTTGTCCTTCATAAATGCGTCTATGTCGTAAACCTGCATTTGGTCGGGATGCTGGGTCCACACGCCCTGCGGGCCCCTGAAATCCGGAATGCCTGCAGAAGTTGAAATGCCGGCGCCCGTCAAAACTGCGATCTTTTTCATTCTTCCTCCTTCGCTATAACTTCTTCCACGCCTTCCTCCTTGTTTGCAAACCTTGCCATGGCGAAAAGGCAGTCGGAAAGCCTGTTTACAAAGGCCATATCTTCTTCCCTGATCGGTTCCGAACCCGTCTGGTTATAAGCCACGCAGCTTCTTTCCGCCTTCCTTACGAGGGTGCGGGCGAAATGCAGCTTGGCGGCCGAAGGGCATCCGATAGGGAGGATAAAGTCATGCAGGGGCTCTACCTGCCCCATATACCCGTCTATGGCCTTTTCGAGTTCCTCGGTATCCTTTTCCCCTATAAGCTCGCTTCCCGCGGCCACGTCGCACTGGAGCCTGTAGAACTTGCGCTCTATTTTCAAAAGCGGATCCTTTAGGCAGGAGAGGGACTGGGGCAAAGTGGAAATTACGACCCCGATATAGGACTGGGCCGCATCCAGGTTGCCCACCGCCTCCACTTTCAGGGCGGATTTTGGGGTCCTGGTGCCGTTGTACTGGCAGGTTATTCCCCCGTCCCCTTTACGGGTGTAAAGCTTTGAAAAACCGGTTCCTTTTTCTTCAGCCATTTTTCCTCCTTATGGGATTTAATGGGGATTATAAGAAAGCGAGGAAAATGCTACGCAGATTTTCATGGTTCAATCTGGCCTCCTTTATATTCTCCATCACTTCCATTGTGCTTCTTTCCCCTTTTCTTAGGGGCTGGGGGGCTTTTTGGTTCACCCTGGACCTTTTCGCCCTCTTTTTTTCGCTCTTCCTCCCCTTCTTTCCGGAAGAATTTTCATCCAACAAGCGCATCCTTTATTTCCTTTCGGCCTTTTCCTTTGAAACCCTCGCCTGTTCTTTGTCCTGGGCTTTCCCTTTCCCTATCTGGGTCCCCATATTTTTCGGATGCCTTTTCTTCCTTTTTTGCGCCTTCCTTTTTATTCGCCCCGTGCTGCTCTTTTGCAGAGCCTTAAAGCCCAAGGCCAGGAAATGACCAGAAGCGCTGCCGTGCATGCTCCGCTAAGGGTGTCTCCGGGAAGGCCCTGGAGTATTACCAGCCAAAACATCTTCCAATCGAACTGGCGAAGGTAGATAAAGTAATAAAGGTTCAGAAGAAAGCCGTAAGCCCAGCCTGACAAAAGGCCCCCTGCGCCAAGCTCCCACCTCTTTATTTTTTTGTCTTTTAAAAGCCCGGCCGCCATCCCCAAAAGCCCCCAGGCCAGCATCTGCCAGGCCGTCCACGAGCCCTGGCCCAGGTAGAAATTCGAGACCAAGGGGGTCAGGGCCCCTGCAAGGAAGCCTTCGCCGGGACCCATTGAAAGGCCTGCCAAAATCACAAGGAAATTGGTAAATTCCAGCCCCTCTACGGGGATCCTGACGAGCCTTAACGCGCAGGCGAGGGCCGTGAGGGAAGCCAAAACCGCGATACTCCTGGCCGAAATCCTTTTCGCTTCCCACGCCCATACGCTCAAAGCCGCTATGCAGGGGATGGCGGCCGCGGCGAAGGCGAAGGCCATCGAAGCCCTGAAAAAGCAAATAAGGCATAAAAGGACCATGGCCGCAAGGAAGCTGGCAACCAGGATCCAGGCCCTGAAGGCGCTTTTTGTTAGATTAATCATGCGCAGTCTTTCAATGTAAGGATGTTTTTTTTTGGGAAGGCGAGGCTGAAAGGGGTGGTAAAAAAGGCCCCTCCCCCCACCAGCTCCCGGCTCGAACCCAAAAAGGCCTTTTTCCCTTTCAAGAGGCAAAGGGCCCTGTCGGAAAAGGAGGCGCAAAAATCGGGGTCATGGGTGGAAAAAACTACCAGCGCACCCTCCCGGGCCCGCCTCCTGATTTCTTCCCCCACTTCCCTGCGCGCAAGAGAATCCAGGTTCTGGCTCGGTTCGTCTAAAAGTATCACTTTTTTCCCGCTTTCTAGGGCCAAAAAGTCGGCCTTCTTCTGCCTTTCTCCGGCGCTTAAAGGCAGGAGCTCGATTTTCCCCAGGCTTTTGCCCTCTTCCAAGGCCAAGAGGGGGACTGGGTCCTGGGGGAGGAAGAACGCCCCCCCCTTTTCCTCCTTCCATATCCTTCCAAACCTGGGCCGTTCCAGGCCTGCCAAAAGGCGCAAAAGCGTACTTTTGCCGCTTCCGTTTTCTCCTACGACAGCCAGGCTTTCTCCGAAAAAAGCCGAAAAAGAGAGGTCAAAAATGTCCAGGGAGGAAGAAGGGGGCCATGCGAAAGAAAGGTGGGAAATTTTAAGGGCTTTTTTCTTAGGGCTTAAAACTTCTTTTAAGGGCCGGGGCGGCAGCGACAGGGGAAGGGCCTTAGCCTCTTTTAAGCTGAGGGGGGGAGGAAAGCCCCTCGAAAGGTAGAGCCTTTGGAAGCCTGGAATCAAGTCCTTTTTCCCTTTTTCCCACAGCTCCCCCATAACTTCCTTGGCGCTTCCAAAAGCTATCCTTTTTCCCCCTTCCAGGGCCAAAATGGCAGGAGAAAGGGGGAGGAGGCCTTCAAGATCGTGCTCGGCTATGAGGAAGGAAATGCCGAGTTCGGAATTTAGGGAAGAAAGCAGGGAGGCAAAGCGGCGCCTGGACACGGCATCCAGGGAGGAAAGCGGTTCGTCCAGGAGTACGAGCTTTGGGTTTTGGCAGAGCGCTGCGGAAAGGGCGCAAATCTCCGCCTGGCCTGCAGAGAGGGAAGAAAAAGGGCGGTCCAAAAGGTGGCTCAGGCCCAAAAAGGCCAAAACGTCAAAGATCCGCAGTTCGCTTGCCCCCCACATCTCGAGTTCTTCCCTAAGACAGCCGCCAAGCATGCATCCCCTGGGGTTTTGGGGCACGAAGGCGATGGGGAAAGGAGGCGGGGGGAATGAAATTTTTCCCCCGCTTTTTTCTTTTTCCCCGCAAAGGACTTTTAAAAGGGTGGTCTTCCCGCTTCCATTCCTGCCCAAAAGCACCGTAATGGAGGCGGGGGGGAGGGAGAAAGAAAGATCGGAGATCCTTTTCCCCCCTTCGCCTCCGACTTCCAGGCCTTCTACTTCGAGGCAAGCGCCCACGCCCTCTCCCCCCCTTCAAAAAGGTAAGGGAGGGAAGCTAAGAGCGGCGAAGAGGCGAGGGGGAAGGGGAAAGGCAGGAAGCAAAGGGCGCAAAGGCCCAAGGAAAGGAAAATGAAGGCTTTGGATTTTACAGATCCCCTTTCCTTCCTCCTTTTTCCCCCGCTTTTTTCCATAAGCCTAAGCCTTTCAATCTTTTCTCCCGGCAGGGAAAGCGCCATTGCAAGAAGCGCGTAGACCATTTGTTTTGCGGCTTCCCTCCCCTTTTTGGTAAAAAGCGAGGGCCTTTCCCCTTCGGCTTTTAGAAGTTCGAAAAGGCTTCGGGAAAGGGAAGAAAAGGAGAGCACCAGGGCTATGCTCACTTCCGCTATCAGGGCCGAAGTGGCGAAAGCCTTAGGCTTTATACGCCCCATCCCCTTCTCTTCCCGGGCCCTATTTTGAAAGATGCCGGCCAGGCATATGTTTATAAAGCCTGCAGAAAGGAAGGCGCCTTCCTTCAGGCCCGGAAAAGTGGCCCTGAAAATGGAAAAATGCCAGAAGGCCTCCCCCTGCCCAAAGGTAAAAAGGGTGACGGCAAAAATTACGAGGCCTGCGGGGAGGGAGAAAAAAAAAGTTTTAAGGGCCCTCTTTTTTCGGCCAAGAATCAGTTCCAGCCCCATGGCCGCCGCAAAAAATTCCCCTTGGGCCCAAAGGCACTTCATCGAGCTCAGCGCCGCCGTTTCCGAAGTAAAGTACACAAGAAGCGAAAAGGGGGAAAGGCGGTAGAAGGGGAAGGAGCGGATCATCGAACGGGGCAGGCGCCCCCCGCACAATCGCTCTGCCCCACGATTTCAAGCTGCCCTTCTTCGCATTCGTCGCCAAAGACTGCCTGAGGGTCGGCGCGGATTGCAGCCACCATTTCCCCGTACTTTTCTTCCCCTATGGCTTCTTTGGGCATTTGGGCGTACCCTCCGTCGACGTACTCCAAAAGGGAAGTGGACTTTATCTTTCCGGCGTAGGCCGAAAGGATGTCGGGAAGCCTTTCGGCTTCGTCCTTCCTAAACGTCACGGTGCAGCTTACGGCGTTGTCTGACCAGTAGCGCTGGAGGAAGGCCTGGGTGGCCAATTGCTCGGAAGCGGACACGTCCCCGGCGCTTGCGAAAGTGTCTAAATCGGCTCCGAAGGGCCTCACCGGAAACTCCACGCACATGGTGTGCTTGTTGTAGATGTCGGGTTCGACTTTGTACCCGCACTCTTCCAGCACGGGCACTAGCGGATCCTCGCTTTGAAAGCGGATTCTTTGTATGAAGTGCGCGGCCCATTGGAAATGCATCCCTTCGCTTGCGCCTGCAAGCTTGGCCACGGTGCCGGAGGGCTTTACCGTGGTCAGTTTTCTGGATGGGAGGCAGCCTAAAATTCGGCTGTATTCTTCATCCGCCTCTTTGACGCTCCTGTAAAGGGCGCTCAGGGCTTCTGCGATTTTTTCGCTGTATACCGGCTTTCCGTCCTCTTCCCACCCGGTCACGGCCCTGGAACCGAAGCGGGAAAGGAACCAGTCTTGAATCCCGGAGAGGCTTATCCCCAGCCTCCGGTTCCTTTCTATCGCCTTCCTGCTGATTTCCCAGTCATAGGATCCGAAGGTCACCCTTTTGGCGTACCTTACCGCCAGCGACGCCACTTCGTTAAGATCCCATCCGTTTTTTTCCGCGATCGCGGGAAAAATCTCGAAGAGGTTGCAGGGCTCTCCGTCCTCCAGGGTAATTTCCCCGCAGGGGTTTGTCCCCATGGCATTCGGGTCGGCCTTCGGGTTGAAGCCGTCCGCCAGGCGTCCGAAGTTTCTGGAAAGTTCCAGGTCCACCACTCCCGGCTCGCCGTTTATTACGACTTCCTTCGCCACCTGCCTGAACTGCTCTTTTTTGCCGTTGGTGACGACGGAGTTGTTGGAGGCCCACCTGTGGTGCATCAGCTTTTCAGGATCCTGCTTCATCTTCCTGAAGGCTTCGTCGTCCCAGTCCCCCAATGCCAGCTCCGCGCTCCTTCGCACGTTCCCCGCCACTACGGCCTTGCCTATAAGGTTCCCTATGTCGGTGGCGTCAACGGAAGTAAGGCGCCTTCCTACCGCTTCGTTCATGATCCTGTTGGCATCCAAAAGCATCTCGACCAAGGGCCCCGCTCCAGAAGCGGTGCCCCCGAAGCCCTTTATCCTCTCCCCCCGGGCCCTAAGATCCGAAACGTCTATAGAGAGCGCCGGCGAGGGGCCGTAGGAAAAGTGGGAGTCTATAAGGTAGGCCAGGGCCATCACCCACCCCTCCCTGGAGTCGGGAACTTTAAATACCTGCTCCTTGTCGCGGGGGGATTTTTCCGAAATGTCGGAGGCGCCCGCCTCCCTGGCCTCTTCAAAAGAGCCATTGGCCGAATCTATGAAGACCTGCAGGTCCGTGGCCCTTTCTACCTGGGGCATTTTTGAAATATTGTCGCGGGTAACGGAAAATCCTACCCCTCCGCCCTTCATCAGTTCGTCGAAAGTGAAGGCGAAAGGCATGGACACCGCTTCTTGCCTTCTTTCCAAGTAGGGGGGCAGTATTTTGGAATCCCCATAGGCCTGGGGGCGCATGGAAATGAACCAGCAGTTGTTGAGGGAGTCGCCATGAAGCCTCTGGTATTCCGTGCCGCTTACCCAAAGGTTGCGCCCCGAAGGGGTGGCGGAAAGGGAATAAATCAGGCGGAAGAGCCTTTTGGCCTCTTCCTCCATCTCTTCTTTCGCCTTTTCATCCCCTTCTCTAAGCCTGGGATCCAGGTTCACGTTTCCCTCTACCACCCTTTTGACCGTCTCAGGCCAGGTCTCAGTCCTTTTCTCCCCCTCCAGGAACCTGGCGTAGGTCCTTTTGTAGGTTATCCATCCCAGCGGCCCCCAGTGGGGCTTTTCTTCCCTTAGGGTCCTGTCAATGAAATCTCGGTCCAGCTCCACTTCGAACCCGCTCATGCCGGGGCCTCCCCCTTCTTTAAGAAAATGAAACTTTACTATATATGGCACGCGACCGGCCAAAAAATGCCATATCTAGTAGTCTACTCCCCCGAGTGCGGGAGCCTTTGGGCTCTTATGCGCCAAATTGGGGAGTATGTAGGAGCGAGGCAAGACATGCCGAAGACAAAGAAGGGCGAAGGGGTTTTGACCCTCGTGGCCTCCCCCCTGGGAAACGACTTGGATCTTTCCCCCCGGGCCAAAAGGGAGATAGAAGAGGCGGATTTGATAGCCGCGGAGGATACGCGGCGCTTTTGGGATCTGTGCCGCAGGGAGGGCATACGCCCCCGCGGGAGGGTGGTCTCTTACTACGACCAAGTGGAAAAAGAGAAGGCTGGGAAAATAGCCAAAGAGGTACTGGAAGGCGCGAAGGCGGTTTTGATTTCAGACGCCGGGACGCCCGTGATAAACGACCCCGGATACGTCGTTGTAAACGAAGTTCTTGACATGGGCGGCAGGGTGACGGCATGCCCCGGGCCCTGCGCCGCCATAGTCGCTTTGGCTTTATCGGGGTTTAGGGCCGACAGGTTCTGCTACGAAGGGTTTGTCCCCAGGAAGGAAGGGGAGAGGAGGAAGGCGTTCAAAAGGTTGCTTTCGGAAGAAAGGACGACGGTATTTTACGAATCGGCAAGAAGGCTTGAAGAAAGCCTGAAAGAGATGGAAGAGGAACTGGGGCCTGAAAGGCGGATCTGCATAGCCAGGGAGCTTACAAAGGAGCACGAGGAGGTAGTCCGCGCGCCCCTCGGGGAGGCCGCCAGCCTCAAAGGTATGATAGGAGAGATTGCCCTGGTGGTAGAAGGGAGCCCCAAAAAACCCGGGGACGCCCGAGACTTTGTCGAAGAAGCCGAAAAAATGGCCCGCGGGGGCGAAAGGCTCAAGGATGCGATCAAAAAGATTGCGGAAAGGGAGGGGTTCGCCCCCCGAGAGCTTTACCGGCTGGTAATGGAGAAGAGGGAAAAATGACCCATATTTTGATAGCCGTGGCCTGGCCCTACGCCAACGGCCCAAGGCACATAGGACACATCGCCGGCTTTGCCGTCCCCTCCGACATCTTCGCCCGCTACCAAAGGATGAAGGGAAACGAAGTGCTTATGGTTTCAGGAACCGACGAGCACGGCACCCCCATCCTCGTGCAGGCGCAAAAGGAGGGGCTTTCCCCGGAAGAACTTTCCCTCAAATACCACGAAGTGATAACCGAGGACCTTAAAGACTTGGGCATGAGCTACGACATTTTCACCCGCACCAGCACCCTTACCCACAAAAAGGCCGTGCAGGCGCTTTTTAGCGCCTCCCTTGAAAACGGGTACGTGACCTTAGGGGAGCAGAAGGTGGCCATTTCCCCCCTCACCGGAAGGACCCTGCCCGACAGGTACATAGAGGGGACCTGCCCGTTTTGCGGGGCTAAAGACGCCAGGGGGGACCAATGCGACGAATGCGGAAAAGAGCTCGACCCTACCGACCTTATAGACCCGAGGAGCAAAATAGACGGATCGAAGCCGGTATTCACCTCCAAAGAGCATTACTTCCTGGACCTTCCCGCTTTGAAGCCCTATCTTGAAAAGTGGCTTGACGGCTGCAAAGGCTGGAGGGCCCCGGTAATGGCCTTCGCAAAGTCCTTGCTTAAAGACCCGCGCCCGCGCGCCATAACCCGGGACATCGACTGGGGCGTCCCCCTCCCCCCGGGCCCCTTCGCATCCGACCCCAACAAGAGGTTCTACGTCTGGTTCGACGCTTTGGTAGGCTACCTTTCTTCCTCCCTCGAGTGGGCCGAAAGGGAGGGGAAGCCGGAAGAGTGGGAAAAATGGTGGAAGGGGGGAGCGGAGAGCTACTACTTTATGGGAAAAGACAACATCACCTTCCACACGGAAATTTGGCCCGCCGTCCTAATGGCCTCCAGCGGCGTAAAGCCCCAAGACCGCCCCAGCCCCTTTGGAAAGCTGAACCTTCCCACCCAGGTAGTGGCCTCGGGCTTTATGACCATGAAAGGGGCCAAGTTTTCCAGCTCCAGGGGAGTGGTGGTCTACCTTAGGGACCTTT